>DASTAL010000032.1:0-19867 GCA_035712685.1 Rudaea sp.
GCAAAACGGTAACGGCGTTGCATGGCTTTTCCCGGATGGGCCGCGGGCGCGGCCGGCGAATTATGCCTTGTCGGCGAGCAGTTCGGCCAATGCGGCCATGCGCACGAACACGCCGTTGGCGACCTGTTCGAGGATCAGCGATTGCGGACCGTCCGCGACGTCGCTGGCGATTTCCACGCCGCGGTTGATTGGACCGGGGTGCATGACGCGGCAATCCGGCGTGGCACGGCGCAGGCGTTGCGCGGACAGGCCGTAGCGCTGGAAATATTCGGCCTCGGACGGAATCGCCGCGGCCTGCATGCGTTCCCTTTGCAGGCGCAGCATGATCGCAACGTCCACGCCGGCGATGGCATCGTCGAAATCGTGAAAAATGCGGCATAGTGGAAATTCGCCCGCTTCTGGTACCAGTTCCGGCGGCGCACACAGACGGATGTCGCGCACGCCGAGCGCGGCAAGCGCGTGCACGTCCGAGCGCGCGACGCGCGAGTGGCGGATATCGCCGCAGATGACGACGCGCAATCCGGAAAAATCCGCATGATGGTTGCGAATCGTCAGCGCATCGAGCAGGCCTTGCGTTGGATGCGCACGGTTGCCGTCGCCGGCGTTGAGCACCGCGGCATTGGAGTGCAGATTCCCGGCGATGAATTCCGGCGTTCCCGACTCCTTGTGGCGCACGACGAAGGCGTCGCAGTGCATGGCTTCGAGCGTGTGCACGGTATCGAGCAGGGTCTCCCCCTTGACCGTGGACGAGCTCGCGATGTCGAAATTGATCACCGTGGCGCCGAGGCGCTGCGCGGCCAAGTCGAACGAGGTGCGCGTGCGCGTGGACGGCTCGAAGAACAGGTTGATGACCGTGCGTCCGCGCAGCAGGTCCAGCGGTCGCGTGCCACCGCGGCTTTGTGCGCGCAGGTCTTCGGCGCGGTCGAGCAGGGTGACGATCGTCGCGCGCGGCAGGCCTTCGAGCGTGAGCAGGTGGCGCAGGCGGCCGTTCGCATCGAGTTGCGGGTCGTTCATTGCAGCGCCCACGTAAGAATGAAGATTTTAATTCAGAAGTGCGGCCAAGGATGGCCGCTTTTGATCTTCGCGATCACGGATGATCGCATAACCATTGTTCGATGATGATTTCCGCCGCGACCGCATCCAGCGCCGCGGCATGCTTGCGCCTGGCCTGTCCGCCGGCGCGGCGTTGCGCAAAGCGCCGTGCGGCTTCGCGCGAACTCAGGCGTTCGTCCACGAGTTGCGTCGGCAGTTTGTATTTTTCATCAAGCCGCGCGGCGAATGCGCGTGCCGCCGCGCTGTTTTTCTGTTCCTCGCCTTCCATCGTCAACGGCAGGCCGACCAGCAGGATCTGCGGTTGCCACTCGCGCATCAGCGCATCCACGCGTGGCCAGTCCGGGCCCTGCGCGCCGTTCGCGATCACTTCGAGCGCCCGCGCGGTACCCGTCAACGCATTGCCGACCGCCACGCCGATACGGCGCGCGCCGTAGTCGAAACCGAGCGCCGTTGATACCGCGTCAGGCGTGGCCGGCATAATCGGTCAGGCTCGCGATGTTGACGCCGACCAGGTTCGCGGCCGCTTCCCAGCGCGTTTCCAGCGGCGTGGAAAACAGGATCGCCTCGTCTGCCGCGCAGGTCAGCCAGGCGTTTTCCTTCAGCTCGGTCTCGATCTGCCCGGGGCTCCAGCCGGCATAACCGAGCGCGACGATGGCGTCCGCCGGACCGTTGCCCTCGGACATCGCGGCGAGCACGTCGCGCGAGGTCGTCACGCACAGGCGCTCGGAAATCCTGTACGAGGATTCCCAGTCGCCGGGCGGCGCGTGCAGCACGAAGCCGCGCTCGGGTTGCACCGGCCCGCCGATCAGCACCGGCGCTTCGTTGACGCGGCTGAGCTCGGACTTGATGTTCATCTGCGCGAGCACGTCGCCGAGACGGTATTCGGACAGGCGGTTGACGAGCAGGCCCATCGCGCCGTCCTCGCCGTGCTGGCAGACGAAGGCCACGCTGCGCTTGAACAGCGGATCGCGCGTGCCCGGCATCGCGATCAGGAACTGGTTGGCGAGGGAGGACGTCGATTGCATGCGGTCATTGTACCGCTAGTGGGTTCATCGATTCCTGAGGATATCGCCCGGCAAGAACTGCCAGGTGCGCGTGATGTACAGCTCGTCGATGCCTTCGTCCTTGGGGATCGGCGGAAACGGCGCGGCCAGGCGCACGATGCGGATCGCGGCATCGTCGAGGACCTTGTGTCCGCTGGAATGGATCACGTCGATGTTCTTGATCTCGCCCCGGCGGTTGAGCGCGACGGTGAGAACGAGGTCGCCGTGCACGTGCTCGCGCCGCGCCTCGTCCGGGTAGTTGAGGTTGCCGATGCGCTCCACGCGCGCGACCCAGGCCGACATGTAGGCGGCGTAGGCGTATTCCTTGGTGTTGGCCGAGATGTATTTCTTGTGCGGGCGCTTGGCATAGGCCTGGCTTTCGCGCTGGATTTCGGTGGCGAGCTTGGCCATCTCCAGCTTCGTCTGCAGCATGTTGTGCAGGGTCGGCTGCGGCAGCGGTGGCTGATCCGGCGTTTCGTGTTCGCTGCGCACGGAAAAATCCGCCTGCCGCGACGTGAGCATTTCGCGCTCGGTCGGCGGCGATGGCCGCGGCGCCGATGCGCGCAGGGGCCGTGGGGCGACGCCGGGCTCCTGCTTGTTCACCGGGCTGGACACCAGCGCGCTCGGGCGCAATGCGCGTTCGCTGTCGCCGCCGCCGCTGTTGTTGGCCTGGGCGAGGAAGTCTGCCTGGGTTGGCTTCTGCCCCGATGCCGACTGCACCACGATCACGTCGAGCGAGGGCAGGCTCGGCGCCGGTTTCTCATAGGCGAAGGTGAGACCGAGCGCGAGCACGCCGTGGAAGATCAGCGAGAACAGGAACGTCACGCTGAGGCGGTCGCGGCTGCCGATGGCCGGTGCCGCAGCGCTCATTGCCGCCTGCATTTCGCCTCGATCGCGTCGAACAATTGCCCGGCGATGTTGAGGTCGAATTGCGCATCCAGTTCGCGGATGCAGGTCGGCGAGGTGACGTTGACTTCGGTGAGGAATCCGCCGATCACGTCCAGGCCCACGAACAACATGCCACGTGCGCGCAATTCAGGCCCGACCTGGTTGGCAATCCAGCGCTCACGCTCGGTCAACGGCATGCCCACGCCCTTGCCGCCGCGCGCCAGGTTGCCGCGGAATTCGTCGCCCTGCGGCACGCGCGCCAGCGCGTACGGCACCGCTTCGCCGTCGATCAGCAGGATGCGCTTGTCGCCGTCGCGGATTTCTTCCAGATAGCGCTGCGCCATCGCGAACTGATGGCCATTGTCGGTCAGCGTTTCCAGGATCACGTTGAGATTCGGATCGCTGCGCGCGCTGACGAAGATCGAGCGTCCGCCCATGCCGTCCAGCGGTTTGAGCACGATCCTGTCGTGCGCGGCGGCGAAGCGCTTGAGCTCGGCCGCGTCACGCGCGACCAGGGTCGGCGGAATGCACTGCGGGAAACGCAGCGCGAAGAGTTTTTCATTGGCATCGCGCAGCGAACGCGGATCGTTGACCACGAACACGCCGCCGGCCTGGGCCAGTTCCAGCATCATCGTGTCGTAGACGAATTGCGCATCGACGGGCGGATCCTTGCGCGCCAGGATCACGTCGACTTCGCGCAAATCTCGCCAGTGCGGCGCGTCGAGTTCGAACCAGTTGCGCGCGTCGTCGCGCACGCGCAGGCCCTGCATCCGTGCCCAGGGCGCCGCATCGCGGATCGCGAGCGAGCCCTGCGTCAGGTAGAGCAATTCGTGCCCGCGGCGCTGCGCCTCGAGCAGCATCGCGAAGCTGGAGTCCTTTTCGATGTGGATGGATTCGATCGCATCCATCAGCATGGCCACGCGCAGACTCATGCCTTTGCGCTCCGTGAACCATCGATGTTGGCACGGGATGTGCTGGTTTCTTGTGGAATTCTTTGCGGCATCGCAGAAACGCGCAATGGTGGATACGGGGCTATACTAGCATCGTGAGGTGTAGGCCAAAGGCTCGCATTCGCCGGTAAAAGCCGCCATGGCGGTGAGTTTTTCCCGAGCAAAAATGACGAGTTAGCGGATTTACTTGACATATTTGCTAAGTATTGGTTAAACAGGCTCGGAACAGGCGCGCGCGTCGCCGCGCGGAACCGGCACAACAGCCGGATTCCGCCGCCGGGTCGACGCACACATCATGCACTCCTTGCGGTTGGGGGTTTTGGACGTGGAACACACAGAAAAAGATGGCAACCTGGCCGGTCTGAAGGTCATGGTCATCGACGACTCGAAGACAATCCGCCGCACCGCCGAAACCCTTTTGAAAAAGGAAGGCTGCGACGTCGTCACCGCGACCGACGGTTTCGAGGCGTTGGCGAAGATTTCCGACCAGCAGCCGAACATCATTTTCGTCGACATCATGATGCCGCGCCTGGACGGCTACCAGACCTGCGCGCTGATCAAGAACAACCAGATGTTCAAGGCCACGCCGGTGATCATGCTGTCCTCGAAGGACGGCCTGTTCGACAAGGCGCGCGGCCGCATTGTCGGATCCGAACAGTATTTGACCAAACCGTTCACCCGCGAAGAATTGCTCGGCGCGATCCGCCGGCATGTCGTGACGAAGTGAGCGCGGAGGCCATCCGGGCAAACAAGGGGCAAACGATGGCGCATATTCTCATCATCGACGATTCGCCGACCGACGTGCGCGTGTTCACCACGCTGCTGGAAAAGAACGGTCACCGCGTCAGCAGCGCGGCCAGCGCCGAGGAGGGCATCGCCGCTGCGAAGCGCGAGCGGCCGGACCTCGTCATCATGGACGTGATCATGCCCGGCATGAACGGGTTCCAGGCCACGCGCACGCTCAGCCGCGACGCCGACACCTCGGCGATTCCGATCCTCATCGTCACCACCAAGTCGATGGAGACCGACCGCGTCTGGGGCCTGCGCCAGGGCGCCAAGGATTTCATGGTGAAACCGGTCGCCGAGTCCGAACTGCTCGGCCGCATCCAGAAGCTGATCGCGGGCTGATCGCCGATGGCTGCCGTCTTCGACTCGCCGCTGCTGTCACCGTTCGAGGCTCTCGCCGACTACGAGCGGCGCAGCCTCGCGCATGTGGCCGGCATGCCCGAGCAGATCGAGGCGCCGGGCCTGTGGCGCGGCATCGGTTTCCGCATCGGGCATCGCTACCTCGTCAGCGGCATCAACGAAGTGAATGAAATCCTGACCCCGCCTGCGCTGACGATCGTGCCCGGTACGCGCGGCTGGCTGCTCGGCGTCGCCAACGTGCGCGGCAACCTGGTGCCGGTGATTGATCTCAAGCAATACCTCGAAGGCGAGCGCACGCAGATCACCGATGCCAGTCGCGTGCTGCTCGTGCGCCAGGCCGGTGGCAGCGTCGGCCTGCTGATCGACGAGGTGCTCGGCCAGCGCAGCTTCTCCGAGGAGCAGCGCGCCGAGGCGATCGGTGAGGACGACGAGCGCTACGGCCGATTCGTCGGCGAGAAATATCCGCTGGGCGAGATGCATTGGGGCCAGTTCAGCATGGCGACCCTGGTGCGTTCGCCCGATTTCGTACAGGCCGCGGCCTAGCGCCGTGGCGATCGCAGCTTGCAAGGGGCATAAGACATGAGCGTGACGACAGGCGCAGTGGGCGGAAAGGAACGGGCGGGCGCCAATACCCTGCTCGTGGTGTTGCTGATCGCGGCGATTCTCGTGGCCGTGCTGGACTTCGGTTGGCTGACCTACAACGCGTCGCAGGATGCCAAGGCCAGCGCCCTGGTCACCAAGATCCAGGTGCTGTCGCAGCAGTTGTCGACCGTGGCGAATGCCGCCGCCGGTGGCAACATCGACGCGTTCAAGAGCTTGGAACAGACGCGCAACACCGTCGACGACCTGCTCAACAAGCTGAGCAAGGGTGACAAGACAACCGGCATGCAGGGTTACGGCGACGTTTCCGGCGTAGCGAAGGAAATCGGCGACCTGGACAAGGCCTGGCAGCCGCTGAACACGAATGCGACCAAGATCCTCGATTCCAAGGAACAGGTGCTCAACACGTCCGCGGTCGCCGCCGACTTCAACAGCAAGATGCCCGTGCTCAACTCGCGCATGGACGAAGTGGTGAAGATCCTCACCGAAAAGAACGGTTCACCCACGCAGGTGATGATTTCCTCGCGCGAAATGCTGCTCGCCGACCGCATGCAGCGCCGCGTGCAAACCATCGTGCAGGGCGGCGAAGAAGCCCAGTCCGCCGCCGACGGCCTGCAACGCGACGCGCAGTTGTACGGCGCGGTGCTGGCCGGCCTGATCAGCGGCAACCCGGACCTCAACATCCGCGCGATGGACAACCCGAACGCGCGCCAGATTCTCTCGGACATGAACACGCAGTGGACGGATCTGGTCGGCGATCCGGTCAAGAAGCTGCTCGACTCCGCCTCGGCCCTGCAGGACGTGAAGCAGGCCGCGGACCAGGCCTCGATCGACTCGCAGACCATGCTGCTCAAGGCCGACCCGGTTTCCGTGCGCCTGGGCGAGCTGCAATCGCGGCGCGTGTTCCCGAACCTGTTCGTCGGCGTCATCGCGGCAGGCGCGGCGATCTTCCTCGTCATCCTGTTGATCGCCAGCCAGATCCGCAGCCAGCGCCAACGCTACCAGGTCACCGCTGAACTGAACCAGCGCAACCAGGAAGCCATTCTGCGCCTGCTCGATGAAATGGGATCGCTGGCCGAAGGCGACCTCACGGTGAAGGCGACGGTTACCGAAGACATCACCGGCGCGATCGCGGACTCGGTCAACTTCGCGGTCGAGGCGCTGCGCTCACTGGTGACGACGATCAACGACACCGCCTTGCACGTGTCGACCTCGGCGCAGGAAACCCAGGCCACCGCCATGCACCTCGCGGAGGCCGCCGAACACCAGGCGCAGCAGATCACTTCCGCGTCGGCCGCGATCAACGAAATCGCGGTCTCCATCGACGAGGTGTCGAAGAACTCGGCCGAGTCGGCGGACGTGGCGCAACGCTCGGTGCAGATCGCGTCGAAGGGCGCGGGCATCGTGCGCCAGACGATCCAGGGCATGGACTCGATTCGCGACCAGATCCAGGAAACCTCCAAGCGTATCAAGCGCCTGGGCGAATCTTCGCAGGAAATCGGCTCCATCGTCGAACTCATCAACGACATCGCCGAGCAGACGAATATTCTGGCCTTGAACGCCGCCATTCAGGCCGCGTCCGCCGGCGAGGCGGGCCGCGGCTTCGCGGTGGTCGCGGACGAAGTGCAGCGCTTGGCCGAACGCGCTTCCGGCGCGACACGCCGAATCGAAACGCTGGTGCAGACGATTCAGGCCGACACGAACGAAGCGGTCACCTCGATGGAACAGACCACGTCCGAAGTGGTGGCCGGCGCACGTCTGGCCGAGGACGCGGGTCTGGCCCTGGGCGAGATCGAAAAGGTGTCGAACGACCTGGCCGACCTGATTCAGAACATTTCCGAAGCGGCGCGCCAGCAGTCGGCTGCGGCGACGAACATCTCCGCGACCATGAACGTGATTCAGGAAATCACCACGCAGACCTCGGTCGGCGCCAGCCAGACGGCGGAGTCGATCGGCAATCTGGCGCAGCTGGCCGCAGACCTGCGCCGTTCGGTGCAGGACTTCAAGCTGCCGGCGTAAGGGGCCGACCAGACGTCGCGGTGCACGGCGGCGAGGGGGCTTTGTCGATGAACGCGGAAGGGCGGATGTACGGGTCGGTGGAGGTTGGGATCGCGCATGTCGGTTGCCGCCGGGACTTTCTCGCCGCTGATGGCCATGCCGGGCATGGACGACAGCGAGTTCGAGCGCTGGGCAAGCCTGCTCGAGAAGCGCACGGGCGTTGTCGTGCCGCTCAAGCGCAAGGCGTTCCTCGTCACCAGCGTGCGCGGGCGCATGCGCGAAACCGGGCATGCGGATTTCGAATCCTATTTCCGCGAATTGCAGAAGATTCCCGAAGGCGCGATCGAGTGGACCACATTGGTCGACCGTCTGACGGTGCACGAGACGCATTTTTTCCGCCATCCGCCGTCGTTCGACCTGATCGCGCGCGACTGGCTGCCACAGCTGGCCGCAGATCCGGCGCGAACTGCGCTGCATGCCTGGAGCGTGGGTTGCTCCAGCGGCGAGGAAGCCTACACGCTGGCGATGGTGCTGGATCGGCACCTGGCCGCACGCGGCGGCAAATCGTATTTCGGCGTGACCGCGACGGACGTGAGTCTGCCGGCTTTGGCCGTTGGTCGTGCCGGACTTTACCCGCGACAGAAAATGGACGAAATTCCGGAAGCGTACCGCGAGACGTACTGCGAGGCGCTGGATGCGGACAGCTTCCGCATCCGCGACGCGTTGCGCAAGCGCGTGGGTTTCGCCCAGTTCAACCTGCTCGACGCGGTCGGCGCGTCGATGAAGCGGCTGGACCTGATTTTCTGCCAGAACGTGCTGATCTATTTTGCCCGCGAGCGGCGCCGCGACCTGCTGGCCACGCTCGCGAACCTGCTCAAACCCGGTGGCCTGCTGGTGCTCGGGCCGGGCGAAGTGACGCAGTTCGCGCACGCGCAGCTCGCGCGCGTGGACAATCGCAATGTGCTGGCCTTCCGGCGCACAAGTTGAGAGAAAGACCATGAAGCTGCAAGACGACAACATCGACTTCACCACGCTCAACTGGGTCAAGCAGGAGCTCGACGAAACCCTCAAGCAGGCGCGCCAGTCGCTCGAGGCCTATGTCGAGGATCCGGCCGACTCGAGCCTGATGCGCTTCTGCGCGACCTACCTGCACCAGGTGCAGGGCACGCTGCGCATGGTCGAGCTGTACGGCGCGGCGATGGTCGTGGAAGAAATGGAACGCGTCGCCCTCGCCCTGCTCGACGGCCAGATCAAGGCCAAGGACGACAGCTACTCCGTGCTCATGCGCGGCATCGTGCAGTTGCCCGATTATCTCGAGCGCCTGCAGAGCGGACACAAGGACATCCCGATCGTCCTGCTGCCGCTGCTCAACGACCTGCGCGCGACGCGCGGCGAGAAGCTGCTGACCGAATCCGTGTTGTTCTCGCCGGATTTGTCCGCGCCGCTGCCCAGCGCCGCTGGCGGCGCCGCGCAGGCCACGCCGGAACTCGAACTCAAGGCCGAGGCGGCGCGCCTGCGCTCTGCGTTCCAGTTGTCATTGCTGCGCTGGATTCGTGACGATTCCGCGAGCGTGCAATTGACGCGCCTGATCGAGATCCTCGACCGCCTGCGCACGGCCTGCACGCAGGAAGACGCGTGCCGCCTGTGGTGGGTTGCCGCCGGCGTGCTCGAAGGCGTCGCCTCCGGCGCGGTCGAGGCCAATGCGGCGGTGAAGCTGCTGTTCGGCAAGGTCGACCGCGAGATCAAGCGCCTGGTCGATACCGGCGAAGCGGGTTTCCGCGTCTCGCCGCCTGCCGACCTGACCAAGAACCTGCTGTTCTACATCGCCCACTCCGATGCCGCCGGCGAACGCGCGGCGGCGATCCGCGCCACCTACAAGCTCGATACCCTGCTGCCGAGCGAGAAGGAGCTCGAACACGCCAAGGGTTCCATCTCGGGCCACAACCGCAGCCTGCTCGATACGGTGTCGGTGGCGATCAAGGACGACCTGATGCGCGTGAAGGAGGCGCTGGACATCTTCCTGCGCGCGCAGAATCCCGATCCCGCCGAACTCATGGCGCAAGCCGACGTGCTCGACCGTGTCGGCGACACGCTCGGCATGCTTGGCCTGGGCGTGCCGCGGCGCGTGGTCACCGAACAGCGCAAGGTCGTCGAGGAAATGGCGAACAAGTCGCGTCCCGCCGACGAGACGACCCTGCTCGACGTGGCCGGCGCACTGCTTTACGTCGAAGCTTCGCTGGATGACCACATCGACCGCCTCGGCGCGGATGCCGGCGAGCAAACCGGCGGCGGCCCCGGACCGCAGGGCCTGGAATTGCCGAAGGCCGAAGCACGCAAGATTCTCGATGCGCTGATGAAGGAAGCCACGGCCAACATCGGCCAGGCCAAGCAGGACATCGTCGCCTTCATCGAATCGCCGTGGGATCACTCCAAGGTCGAACCGATTCCGGCGCTGCTCGACGAGATTGCCGGCGCATTGCGCATCCTGGACCTGAACGACGCAGCGCAACTGATGAAGGGCATCGTGCGCTTCATCCAGGTCGAATTGCTGCGCCACCGCCGCGTACCGACCGCCGAGCAGATGGACAAGCTCGCCGATGCGCTGGCATCGATCGAGTATTACCTGGAAGCCACGCACGACCAGCGCGGCGGCCGCGAGCGCATCCTCGACGTGACCCGGCAGAGCCTGATCGCGCTCGGCTATTGGCCGGTGCCGCCCGATGACGGCGGCGGCGACGGATTGCCGATCGTACCGCCGCTGCCCGCGCAGGCCGCAGCCGCCCCTGCGCCGGCGACAGCCACGACGGCCGCGGCATTCACCCCACCGCCTGCCGCGCCGCCGACGTCGCCGGCCGCGATCGCGATGGCGGATGCGCACCAGGGCGACTATCCGCGCTGGGGCGAGGATCTTCCCGCCACTGGCGAGGCCGGACTCAAGCCCGATGCGAGCGCTGCCGAGAATCCGGCCGAGATGCCGAGCATCGAGTTGACTGACGAGAGCATCGACGAGTACATCGCACGCATGGACAAGGGCGAGGAATCGCCCGCGCACGCCGAACCCGCGCCGACGCATGAGCATGCAATTGAAATCGAACCGGCCGTCGACGTGGCGCCGGGCCGGGGACTCGAAGACCTGGTCGTCGGCGAATTGCCCGCCACCGAATCGCCCGCGCACGACCTGGCCGGGTTGCGCCTGATCGAGACACAGGCAACCGCGACGCCGGCGCCGAACGTGCGCTACGTCGAAGTCGAGGAAGAAATCGAGGAAGAAGTTGCGGATACCGACGCCGCGGCGGTGACCGACGCCAGCTTCGCCGCGGTGCAGTCGGACGACATCGACGAGGAAATCCGCGAGGTGTTCGTCGAGGAAGTGCAGGACGAGATCGACAACCTGGGCCGCTGCCTACCGGTGTGGAAAGCCGACGTGCACGACTTCGAGAAACTCAAGCCGATCCGGCGTTCGTTCCACACCCTGAAAGGTTCTGGTCGCCTGGTCGGCGCGTTGGCGTTGGGCGAGTTCAGCTGGAAGGTCGAGAACATGCTCAACCGCGTGCTCGACAAGACCATTCCGCCCGGACAGCCGGTGCTGGCGCTGGTGGAAACGGCCGTCGGCACGCTGCCGGAGTTGCTACGCGCGCTGCGTGGCGAGGGCAATCCCACTGCCGACATCGGCCAGATCATGGCCGTGGCCGACCGCGTCGCCGCGGGCGAGGATGCCTATGTGCGCAGCAGCGCGCCGGCACGCACGAAGCGCGTCAAGCGCATCGTCAAGCGCCTGGTCGCGGTGGCGGATGAAACACCGCCGGCCGCAGCCCCCGCCGAACTGAGCGCCACGGTCGACATCGAACGCGCCTTCGACGCCGCGCCGGAGGAAGTCGCCGCATTGGCCGGCGGCGATGTTGCCGAACAGGCGGCATACGTGGCCGGTCCGTTGCCGAACGTGGACCCGGTCCTGTTCGAGATTCTCAAGAGCGAAGTCGCCGCGCACCTGGCCGCAATCGATGGCTATCTATCCGACTGGCGCGCGACGCCGTCGCTGCCGGTCAGCGAGCCGTTGCTGCGCGCCGTGCATACGCTCAACGGCGCAATCGCGATGGTGGATATTCCCGCGATCACCCACGTGTTGGCACCGTTGGAGGGCTATACCAAGCGCCTGCGCGCCGGCAATCGCACGCTCGATGCGGACGGCGCCGCTGCCCTCGGCGAAGCCTCCGCGCTGGTGCATGATTGCATCGCCGCGCTGGAAACCCCGCATCCGCAGATGCCGGACTCGAGCGCGCTTGCCGCGCGCATCGCGGAATTGCGCGACCGTCTGCCGGAACCGGAAATGATGCACGTGCTGTTTTCTGAAGCGCATGCGCACGAAATGCCGCCTGCGCCGGAGCCGGTTGAAACCGAAACCATGGCGCATGACGACGAGGCCGCATTGCTCGCCGAACTCGGCGCGCTGGAAAGCGAAGCGCGCGCAGAGGCCGAGAAGCCAAAGGCCGCGGATGCGCCTGCGGAGATTTCCGCCGTGGCGGACGAGGACGACGAGACCGCGCGCTGGCTGCGAGAATTCGAGCAAGCGCAAGCCGCCGAAACCCATGCGCCGGTGGAGGAAGCCGCGCTCGCCGCGATCGAGCCCGCGAAACCGGTCGAATCGCCGGAAACCGAACTGTTGTCGTTCGAAGACTTGCCTGCGCAGGCCGAGATTCCGGCGCCGGTCGAACTCGAACATGCTCAGCCCGAGCCCGTGGTCGCGGAGCCTGCACCCGTCATCGAAGCGATTGCGTCCGAGCCCGGACCTGCTGTCGAGCCGGAAATCCCGGCGCAGGAGCCGACGTCGCCCGCCGCGGTGGCCGCGATCGAGCCCGCGCCGGCGTTGCCTGAGTCGTCGGTCAACCTGCCGCCGTTGCTCGACGATCCACAGCCGGATGGCAAACTCGAATTGCCGGATCTGGACGAAGACCTGCTCGAAATCTTCGTGCAGGAAGGCGCCGACATCCTCGATCACTCCGATGCCCTGATGGCGAAGCTGCGTGAAGCGCCGCAGGACCGCGAACTCATCACCGGATTGCAGCGCGATCTGCATACGCTCAAGGGCGGTGCGCGCATGGCCGGCCTTGCCCCGATCGGCGACCTGTCGCATGCGATGGAATCGCTGTTCGAGGCAATCAGCGATAACCGCCACAGCGTCAATCGCATCACCATCGAATCGCTGGAACGCGGGTTCGATCGCTTGCACGGCCTGGTGCAGCGCGTGGCGCGTCATCAGGCCGTCGCCATGCCCGAGCACGCGATCGCGCGCTTCGAGGCACTGGTTTCGGGCGAACTGCCTACCATGCCGGTCGCGGTTTCCGCCGCGCCTGCGGTCCCACCCGTGGCAGCGACGCCTTCCGCCGCCGCGGCAGCGCCCGCGCGGCCCGAACCGGTGGCCGCGAAACCGGCTTCCGCGCGTCCGGCGCCGCGTGCGCTGCCCGCGATCGAGGAAGAAGTCCAGCAGCATGCGCCGCAGGAGATGATCCGCGTGCGCTCGGACCTGCTCGACTCGCTGGTCAACTACGCGGGCGAGGTGTCGATCTACCGTTCGCGCCTGGAACAGCAGATTTCGACGTTCCGCTTCAACCTGGTCGAATTCGAACAGACCGTCAGCCGCCTGCGCGAGCAGTTGCGCAAGCTCGAACTCGAGACCGAAGCGCAGATCCTGTCGCGTTACCAGCGCGAAGCCGAAGCGGCCGAATCCTCCTTCGATCCGCTGGAACTCGATCGCTTCAGCCAGTTGCAGCAGCTCTCGCGCGCGCTGGCGGAGTCGGTGTCGGACTTGGTCTCGATCCAGGGCCTGCTCGACGACCTGACCCGCCAGTCTGAAACCCTGCTGTTGCAGCAGTCGCGCGTTTCCTCCGACTTGCAGGAAGGCCTCATGCGCACGCGCATGGTGCCGTTCGATTCGCTCGTGCCGAGCCTGCGCCGCACCGTGCGCCAGGCTGCGCAGGAAACCGGCAAGCGCGCACAGCTCAAGGTGGAAGGCGCACAGGGCGAAATGGACCGCAACCTGCTCGAGCGCATGAAAGCGCCGTTCGAGCACATGCTGCGCAATGCGCTCGCGCACGGCATCGAATCGCCCGAAGAACGCGCCCGTGCCGGCAAGCCCGGCGAGGGCACGGTCACCATCCACGTCAGCCGCGAGGCGACGGAAGTCGTGCTGCGCGTGGCCGACGACGGCCGCGGCATGGATCGCGACGCGATCCGGCGCAAGGCGATCGAGCGTGGCCTGCTCAAGCCTGACGTGCAGCTCTCCGACCGCGACCTGTACGGGTTCATCCTGGAAACCGGCTTTTCCACCGCCGAGCAGGTCACCCAACTCGCCGGCCGCGGCGTCGGCATGGATGTGGTGCACAACGAGATCAAGCAGCTCGGCGGTTCGCTCGCCATCGATTCGGTGCGCGGCGCGGGCAGCACGTTCATCATCCGCCTGCCGTTCACGCTGGCGGTAACGCAGGCCATTCTTGTGCGTCTGGGTGAAGCGACGTACGCCGTGCCGATGTCCTCGGTGCAGGGCGTGGTGCGTATCGCGCATGACGACCTGGAACGGCGCATGAGCCAGCCCAATCCCGCCTACAACTATGCCGGCGAGGAATTCCTGATCTACGAACTGTCGCAACTGCTCAACGTACCGGCTTCGCGCATTGTCGACGAGACGCAATTGCCGCTGCTGATGACGCGCACCGGCGACCAGCGCGCCGCCGTGCGCATCGACAGCGTGATCGGTTCGCGCGAAATCGTGGTCAAATCGGTCGGTCCGCAGATCAGCTCGATCCCCGGCATCTTCGGCGCGACGATCATGGGCGACGGTTCGGTCGTGATGATTCTCGACCTCGCTCCGCTGGTGCGCCGCAGCGCCGCGCTGCGCGAACGCGCGGAAGCCGCCGGCGAGGCGACGATGCTGCCGGCCACGCCTGCCGCGCCGGTCGAACCTGCCGTCGAGCAGCGCGCGCATCCGTTGATCATGGTGGTGGACGATTCCATCACCATGCGCAAGGTCACCACGCGCGTGCTCGAACGCAACGACATGGAAGTGGTCACGGCGAAGGACGGCCTGGACGCAGTCGAGAAACTGCAGGACAAGGTGCCGGACATCATGCTGCTCGACGTGGAAATGCCGCGCATGGACGGCTACGAGCTGGCCACCTACATGAAGAACGATCCGCGCCTGAAACAGGTGCCGATCATCATGATCACCTCGCGCACCGGCGAAAAGCATCGCCAGCGCGCGTTCGAAATCGGCGTGGAGCGCTACCTCGGCAAGCCGTACCAGGAGGCCGATCTGCTGCGCAACGTACAGGAAACCCTGAGCGCCAAGAACCCGGGATTGCATCGTGCCTGAGTCCAACGCCATCGCGGTTGCACTGCTGTACCAGGCAGGGCAGCTCGGCAGTCACCTGAAGAACGCGCTCGGCGAGCTCGGCGCGGCCGTGGTCTACGAGGCGGCACCCGCCAGCGTCGACCGCGACGCGCTGGAAAATTCCGGCGCGCGCGTGGTCATCGTGAATCTCGATGCCGAGAGCGACAACTATATCGACGCGCTGTACGACATGCTCGATGCCGGCGACTACGAAGTCGTGTTCAACGACGCGCAGGTGTCGTCGAACCTGCAAGGCTGGGACCAGGCGCGCTGGGTGCGGCATCTGGGCTCCAAGATCCTGCGCAAACCCGAGATCGTCGAACCGCCGCGTCCGCCCGGCGCGCAGGCCGTACCGACGCCGGTGCAGAAATCGGCGTCCGGCGTACCGGTCGCGGAAAAACCCGGACCCGCGCCTGTCGCACCGGTGCCCGTCGTGGACAACGTGCCGGCCTCGGAACGCCCAACCGTCAAGATGCCGCTGCCACCGGAACTGTTGGCCGAGCCGGTGCCGAAAGCAGCGCCGCCGCAGCCAGCTTCCACAGGCGTGGATGCGGCCGAACTCGCCGAATTCGCGAAGCTGCTCGACACACCCGCCGCCGCGGCGGCGCCGGAGCCGGCCTCGACGACGCCCGCACCGATTCCGGAACTGGGTGACTTCGCCGCCGAACTCGATGCCTTGTTCGCTGCGGCGGACACCAAGTCCACCCAGGCGCCGGCCGCCGCCGCGAAACCCGTGGCGACGGACGAATTCGATATCGCCTTGCCGGCGGACTTCGACCTCGCGCTGGACGAGGCCGCGCCGGTACCGGGCGTCGAACTGGATGCCCTCGACATTCCCGTGGATGCGACCGCCGCGCCCGCGCCACCGAAAACGGAACACGTCGAGGATCTGCACGACGAATTTCCCGCGATCTTCGATCAACTCGATGTCGATGCTGCCGCGGTGCCCGAGGCGAAGAACCAGGAATTCAAGCCGGCCGAGCGCCCGGCCGCGGAACCCGAATCCGCCCCGGCGTTGCCGATGGAATGGTCGCTGGAAGGCGACGATGCGCAGCCGGTAACCGGCAAGGCCAGCTTCGGCATCGAGAAGATGTCGGCCGAGGAATTCCTCGCCCCGCAGGTCGACGAGCCATCCAAGCCGGCCGCGCCCGTGCCGGAACCGACGTTCTCGCTTGAACTCGTGCCGATCGAAGAAGCCGTCGCGCCGAGCCAGCACAATCCGGATTACTTCCACGAACAGCGGCTCGACGAAGCGCGCGTGGCAAAGCCGCTCAAGGTCGGCACCGGCGTGGGAGTCTCCCGCGTCGTGGTGCTCGGCGCCTCGATCGGCGGGCCGGAGGCCGTGCGCGATTTCCTCGGCGCGCTGCCGGCCGGATTCCCGGCCCTGTTCATTCTCGCCCAGCACATGGGCGAGGAATTCCTCGAACTGATGTCGGCGCAGTTGCGCAAATCGATCGCCCTGACTGTGCGCAATCCCAGCCACGGCGAACGCGCGGCGCATGGCGAGGTGCTGATCGTGCCGACCACGCACCGCCTGCAGGTCGACGCCGAAGGCGTGGTCACGCTGGCGCATCTGCCGGAAAAGCAGCCGTACTCGCCATCCATCGACCAGGTGCTGCGCGATGCCGCCGATGCGTTCGGCGACAAGACCTGCGCGATCATCTTCTCCGGCATGGCGCACGATGCGATCGAGGGCAGCAAGCACGTCAAGGCCAAGGGTGGACGCGTCTGGGCGCAGGATCCCGATACCTGCGTGATCAGTTCGATGGTCGACGGCGCGCGCGAGGCGGGCGTCGTCGAATTTCTCGGTTCGCCGAAGCAATTGGCGGACAAAATGATTGCCGAATACGGCAAGGCGTAAGGAGCGAACATGGCCGATCCAACCAGCCGCGAAATCCGCGGGCTCATGATTCCGGTGACCGGCGGACGCGTGCTGCTGCCCAACGCCACGGTCGCCGAGGTGATCACCTATTCGATCCCGGAAAAGATCCCGGATGCACCGGACTGGCTGCTCGGGCGCCTGTCGTGGCGCGGCTGGCGCCTGCCGCTGTTCTCGTTTTCGATGCTGTCCGGCGCGGTGGCGAAAGAAGGCTATACCAACGCCAAGGTCGCCGTGCTCAAGGCGCTGGGCGGCAACGCCAAGATGCCGTTCCTGGCCATGCTTGCGCAGGGTTTCCCGCGCCTGACAACGATCACGCCGGATCTGCTCATCCCGACCGGTGACGAATCCGCGCATCCGCAAGGCGTGCATGCGCAGGTGCTGGTGCGCGACGATCAGGCGGTGATCCCGAACCTGGGTCAGATCGAGGCGCTGGTGGCGCAGGCGATTCCGTAGCGAAGCTGCTGCGTCAAAAGTCCCCGAACATCGCCTGCAGTGCCGCCAGCGCGGCGACGCCGGCGGTTTCCGTGCGCAGGATGCGCGGTCCCAGCCGCAAACCGTGGAATCCGGCCTGGGTCAGCAGGGCGACGTCGTTGGCGGTGAAACCGCCTTCCGGGCCGACCGCTAGGATTGCACCATTCTCCATTTGTGGAAATTGGCGCAGACTGGCATCGCCTTCGGGCAGCAGCGCCAGGCGCAGCGCCGGCGCGGAGACTAGCGTCGCTAGCCAGCGATCCATGGCCTGCGGCGCGTCGAGTTCCGGCAAATGGGTGCGGCCGCATTGTTCGCAGGCGCTGGCGATGACGCCGCGCCAATGCGCCATGCGGCGTTCCGCGCGCTCGGCGTCGAGCTTCACTTCGGTACGCTCGGTGACGATCGGCACGATGCGGGCGACGCCGAGTTCGGTGGCCTTTTGCAGGACCCAGTCCATGCGCTCGCCGCGCGCGATCGCCTGCGCGAGCGTGAGCGGCAGCGGCGATTCGCGCTCGACAACGCGCTTCTGGCCGACTTCCGCAGTGACGGCATGCTTGGCCAGCGAGGCGAGTGCGGCGTCGAATTCGTAGCCGTCGCCGTTGAACAGGATCAGCGGCGCGCCGCGCTCGAGGCGCAGCACGCGCGCGACGTGTTCGCCGGCCTGATCCGGCAGCAGCACTTCGCGGCCGGGATGCAAGTCATAATCGACGTGGATTCTCGGGATACGCATTTCAACTCACGGCCTTTGCCATGCCTTCGATCGCCACGTCGATCATGCGGTCGATTTCGTCCGCCGCGACGACGTACGGCGGCATGAAGTAGATCACATCACCGAGCGGGCGCAGCAAGACGCCGCGCTCCAATCCGTGACGATACACTCGCAGGCCACGCCGCTCGGATGCCGCGAAAGGCGCGCGCTTTGACTTGTCGCACACCAGTTCCACCGCCGCGATCATGCCGGTCTGGCGCACGTCGGCCACGTGCGGATGCTCGGCCAGCGGCGCGAGGCGCTTCGCCATGTGCGCGGCCAGCGCACGATTGCGTTCCAGCACGGGCTCATCGCGGAACATGGCGAGCGTCGCCAGTGCGGCGCGGCAGGCGAGCGGATTGCCGGTGTAGCTGTGCGAATGAAGGAAAGCCTTGCCGCTGGAATACTCGGCCCAGAACGCTTCATAGACATCGCCGGTCGTCAACACGACGGACAGCGGCATGAAGCCGCCGGTCAGGCCCTTTGACAGGCACAGGATGTCGGGGGAAATCCCGGCTTGCTCGCAGGCGAACAAGGTGCCAGTGCGGCCAAAGCCGACTGCGATCTCGTCGGCGATCAGGTGCACGCCGAATTCGTCGCAGAGCTTGCGCAGTCCGGTCAGGTAGACGGGGTCGTACATGCGCATCCCGCCCGCGCATTGCACCAGCGGCTCGACGATGACGGCGCAGACCTCGCTGGCATGGCGTTCCAGCGTGGTGCGCATGGCGTCCAATTTGCGCAGCGAATGTTCACGCCAGGATTCGCCGGGCGCGCGCTCGAAGCAATCCGGCGAGGCCACGAAAATCGGATCGTGCAGCAACGGTGCATACGTCGCGCGATACAACGGCACGTCGGTCACCGACAGCGCACCCAATGTTTCGCCGTGATAGCTGCCGGTCAGCGCGATAAAACGCGTCTTGCGAGACAACCCAAGGTTACGCCAGTAGTGGAAGCTCATCTTCAACGCGACTTCCACCGCGCTGGAACCGTTGTCGGCGAAAAACACGCGGGCGAATCCTGGCGGAGCCACGCGCAGCAATTCCTCCGCAAGCTGGATCGCCGGTTCATGCGTGAATCCGGCAAAGATGACGTGCTCGAGGCGGTCGAGCTGATCCTTGATTGCCGCGGCGATGCGCGGATTGGCGTGGCCGAAGATGTTCGTCCACCACGAGCTCACCGCGTCGAGGTAGCGCCTGCCGTTCGCGTCGACCAGCCACGCGCCTTCGCCGCGCACGATCGGCGTCATCGGCAGGGCGTCCGCGCCGGCGTGATCGCGCATTTGCGTGCACGGATGCCAGATCGCGGCCAGGTCGCGTTCGCGCAGGGCGGCGTTTGCGTCGGCGGAAGGTGTCCGGTTCATTTTGCTATGATCGTCGCGGATCATCCGCAACACAAGGCGATGGCGATGCGCAGCAAGACAATCCATGCCCGTGGCTTCATCCTGAATGCAAGCTCACGCGCCTCGCGTGGGTTCACGTTGATCGAGATCCTCGTCGTCGTCGTGATCCTCGGCATCCTCGCCGCGATCGTGGTGCCGCGCGTGATGGAACATCCGGGCGAGGCACGCCAGGTACGCGCCAAGCAGGACATCCAGGCCATCGTCACCGCGCTCAACACCTACAAGCTCGACAATTTCACGTATCCAAGCACCGAACAGGGACTGGATGCGCTGGTGCGCAAACCTGCCGGCACGCCGGAAGCGCC
>DASTAL010000033.1:0-2661 GCA_035712685.1 Rudaea sp.
GGCGGACGGATCGCTCCACGAATCCGCGAGCCAGGTCTTGAAGCGCGGCACGAGGTGATAGGGAATGTCGGCCAGCGTCGATCCATCGAGCAGGCGGCGCAGGTTCGCAGCCGTTTCGACCTGACCCGGATGCGGGCGCAGCGCGTGCACTTCAGGCTTGAACGCGGACGTGCGGCCGGCGAAGGCATCCAGCGTCATCGCGGCAGCGAGATCCGCGGTCGCGACGAGTCTCTCCAGCCGATCCAGCGCCAGCACGCCCATTGCCAGCATCTGCGTGGTGCCGTTGTTCAGGGCGAGGCCTTCCTTGAACGAGAGCTTGACCGGCGCCAGTCCCGCACGCCTGAGCGCCTCGCCGCCGGACATGCGTTCGCCCCGGTAAAACGCCTCGCCCTCGCCCAGCAATACGATCGCCAGGTGTGAAAGCGGCGCCAGATCTCCGCTCGCGCCGACCGAACCTTTTTCCGGAATCACCGGCACGATGCCGCGATTGAGCAATTCGGCGAGCGCCTGCAGGGTGCTCGCACGGATTCCCGAATGCCCACGCATCAAAGTGTTGACGCGAATCGCCAGCATCGCGCGTACGACGTCGGCGCGCATCGGTTTGCCGACGCAGACCGCATGGGTGACGACGAGGTTATGCTGCAACTCCTCCATCAGCGTGCGGCTGCTTGACTGCGCGTTGCCGCCCGGCAGCTCGTCGCGCGCGCGACGCGCGCCGAGCAGCTTGTCCGCGTTGCTGCCGAATCCCGTGGTGACGCCGTAGATCGGCTCGCCGCGCTTGACTTGGCCTGCGAGGAAGTCCGCCGTGCGCTGCACCTTGGCGAGCTGGTCCGGCGCCAGGCCGACGATCGCGTCGCCGCGCGCGATCTGGGCAACCTGCGGGCGCGTCAGGTGGCTGCCGTCGAGCAGAACGACGTGTCGGGTTTCCGCGTTCATGGCACCGCCTGTGCTTGTTCCAGTTCGACGCGCAGGGTCTTCACCAGATCCGGGCGCTGCACTTCGAACTGGTCCTGCTGGCGCATGTCCTTCACCGCGACCGTGCCCTTGGCGACCTCATCGGGACCCAGCACGACGACGAAGCGAATGCCGGCGCGATCGGCGTACTTGAATTGCTTGCCGAGCTTGCCGCCGTCGAGCACGACCTCGGTGGCGATGCCGGCATTGCGCAACTGCGTCGCGATTTCGAGGCATGCCGGCAGCAGCGACTCGTCCATCTGCGCGACCAGCACCTGCACCGTACTCGCGGCGGCACCGAGCAACTTGGCCTCGCGCAATTGCCAGAACAGGCGCGTGGCGCCGATGGAGATGCCGACACCCGGCAGGTGCGATTTGGTGTAGTTCGAGGCGAGATTCTCGTAACGCCCGCCGGAACAGATGGAACCGATCTGCGGATGCTCGTTGAGCGTGGTTTCGTAAACCGTGCCCGTGTAGTAATCAAGGCCGCGTGCGATCGACAGGTTGATCGCGTAGTGCGTTTCCGGAACACCGAAGGCGCGGATCAATTCCAGCGTCTGTTTCAGTTCGGCGACGCCTTCCGCAAGCGTGGCGTTGTTCGCGCCGAGCGCGTCGAGCTTGGCCAACGCATCGGCATGGCCGTGCGAACGGATCTGCACGAAATCGAGGATTTTCTTCGCCGCATTGGCGGACAAGCCAAAGCCTTCGCCCGTCAACGTGTCGCGCACGTAATCCGCACCGCGTTTGTCGAGCTTGTCGACTTCGCGCAGTGCATGCGCCTGTCGTTCGGAATCGCCGATTCCAACGGACTCGAAAAATCCGCGCATCAGCTTGCGGTTGTTGAGCCAGATCGTGAACGGGCCGATGGCCAGATCGCGGAACACCGCGTAGATCACTGCCGGAATCTCGGCGTCGTAGCGGATCGACAGCGTGTCCTTGCCGATCACGTCGATGTCGCACTGGTAGAACTCGCGGAAGCGTCCGCGCTGGGCGCGCTCGCCGCGGTAGACGCGCTGGATCTGGTAGCGCCGGAACGGAAAATTCAGGTCGTGCTCGTGCTGGGCGACGTAGCGCGCCAGCGGCACGGTCAGGTCGAAACGCAATGCCAGCTCCGGAAAAGCGCCTGCGGGCAGGCCGCCATCGGTTTTCTCCAGCGCGCCGGTCGACTGCACGAAATAGACCTGGCGCTCGGTTTCGCCGCCCTGCTTGGTCAGCAGCACGTCGGAGAACTCCATGACCGGGGTTTCGATGGGCAGGAAGCCGAAGCGCTCGAAATTGCGCCGCACGATGCCGAGCATGCGCTGGAACGCGATCTGGTCCGGCGGCAGCAGTTCCAGCGTGCCGGGCATGGTGCGGGCTTGGGTCAACGCCATGAAATCCTCGCGAAAATGTTTGCCAGGGCAGGCTGCCTTAGGAACCGCGGAAAACCGTCGCGAGCGAAGACAGGTCGCGTGCCGCCAGCGCGCAGGAACCGGAGTTTACTTGAATGTAAATGAGGATTCCGAGCACTGCCGGCACGCGAGATGCCGAGCGCAGCAGGTTTTCAGCGGTTCTTCAAAAAAAAACCGGCTCTGGGCCGGTTTCTTGTTCGATCATTGGTCGGGGTGAGAGGATTCGAACCTCCGACTTCTACCTCCCGAAAGTAGCGCTCTACCAGGCTGAGCTACACCCCGACACGGAAAGCAAAGCGAGCCGCGCATTCTAGCG
>DASTAL010000034.1:0-3125 GCA_035712685.1 Rudaea sp.
ACACGTGGATCGCGCCGCTGCTTTCGTCGCGCGCGAATTGCAGCGGCATGATGTGGCTGATCTGGCGACGCAGGAATTCCTGCGCGGTGCGCAAACGGTCGGTGCGATCGATCGACGCCTCGCCCGCGCGCATGGCATGCGTCGAGGCGCGGATGCCGCTGTACGCACCGGCGATGAGCAGGCCGAGCAGGATCACCGCGAGCAGCACCTCCAGCAAGGTGAAGCCACGTGCATGCGTGGGTGCTCGCATCATGGCCGCGCCCTGCCCTGCGCCGGATTCGCCGCCTGTGCCGCTTGCGCGATGTCGGGGTTCTGCGCGCGCAAGGTGACGAAGCGCGCATTGTGTCGCAAATAAATGCTGCCCCAGCTCACGTCAAGCTGCAATTTGTACAAGTCGATGTTCGGCGCGACCGGCATGGTCTGCAGCGGTGCGGCGTTGGCATTGCCCGCGGCGGGTACGGCGCTCGCGACCGGCGCGATGTCCTGTGGCGGAATCTTCGCCACCTGCAGATGCCAGCGGTACTTGTCGTCGAATGCGCCGGAGAAATCGCCATCCTTGACCGGCTCGCCGACGCCCTGTACATCCAGCAGCGACTGCGCCCACAAGGCCGCGCGCGTGTAGTCGGCTGCCTGCGCCGTGGTGTGCAGGCAGGTCGAAAGGATCTGCAACAACACGCCGAAGCCGATCGCGAAGATCACGAACGCGGCGACGAGTTCGATCAGGGTAAACCCGCGCTGGCGCGGCGGAGCCCGGTATCGGGGAATGGATCGGTGTACGCGCATGGACAACCTGCGGCGTCAGCGCGCCGCCAGCTCCTCGCGCGTCACTTCGCCGGTCAGCCAGCTCACGTTGATGCGCCACTCGCGTTCGCCCAGGCGCACGGAAATGTGGCCACCGGTCGAGGCGCCGTCCGGAAAGAAGCGGATGCGCCCCGAGCTCGCGCTGGTCTGCTCGCTGTCGGCGGTGTACAGCACCATCTGCATGTCCTGGGGCAACTTCACGATTGGCTTGCGCGGGGCCTGATAGGTGTTTGACTGGATGTCGATATCCAGCGCCGCCTGCTTGCCGGTCACGATCGCCTGGCCGCGCGTGTAACGCAGCGCGGCGACCAGATCGCGCGAGGCCGCCTGGATCTTCGCCGAATTCATGCTCTTGCTGAACGACAGCGACACCACGCTGAGCGCGATGCCGATCAGGACGACGACCGCGACCAGCTCGATGAGCGTAAAACCGGACTGGCGCGACACACGCATGCGCTTACTGCCAGTTGCCGTAATCCTTGTTCAGGCCGTCGCCGCCCGTCTGGCCGTCCTTGCCGTAGAAGATGATGTCGAAGTCGCCGTGATCGCCCGGCGCCTTGTAGAAATACGGGTGCTGGAACGGATCCTTCAAATCCGCTTCCTTCGCGTACGGCCCGTTCCAGTTCTGGGCATTGCCGGGGCGCGCGACGAGGTCGTTCAGGCTCTGCGGCGGCGAACCGTTGTCGAGCATGTAGGCCTGCACCTTCATTTCCAGCGAATGCACGCCGGCGACGCCGGCCTTGTACTCGCCATTCTGGAAGTTCTGCATCACCTTGCCGCCGACGATGGTCATGACGATGCCGATCAGCACCAGCACGGCGATCATCTCGATCAGGGTGAAGCCGGCCGCGGCGACGCGCTGGCCGCGTTGATCCAATGTATACCTTTTCATGTTCGTCTCACTGTAGGGAACTGGTGATGTTCAGGATCGGCAGCAGGATCGCCATCATGATCACGGCGACCACGCCGGTCATGATCACGGTGACCGCCGGGACGAGCGCGGCGAGCAGGCGGTCCACGGTGTTTTTCGCTTCCGTATCGAAGGTATCCGCGGTCTTGAGCAGCATGTCGTCGAGCGCGCCGGACTCCTCGCCCACGGCGATCATCTGCAGGGCGAGCTTCGGGAAACGCTTGCTTTGCGACAGTGCAAACGCAAGGCCGCCGCCGGTTTTCACTTCTTCCGTCGCCGCATCCACCGCTTCGGCCAACGCCGAGTTGCCGAGCACGTTGCGGCCAATGCCCAACGCGGTCAACAAGGGAACGCCGTTCTTCAGCAAAGTCCCCAGCGTGCGCGCCAGGCGCGCGGTTTCGAGCCTGGCAATGAGCGGGCCGAACAGGCGCTGGCGCAATACCCAAGCATCGTACTTCAAGCGTGTTGGCGGATCGGCCAGTTGCCGCCGCGCGACCATCACGCCGACGAAAATCAGGCCGGCGATGCCCCACCAGAAATCGCGCAGGGTGTTGCCCACGAACAGCACGATCTTCGTGATCATCGGCAATTCCACGTTCATGTCCTTGAACATGGGCGCGAACTGCGGCACCACGAACACGAGCAGCACGAACAGCGCGGCGAATACCATGACGATGAGAATCGCCGGATAGATCATCGCGTTGATCACGCTTTCCTTGAGCGCCTTGGCGCGCTCCAGGTATTGCGCCAACCGCGCCAGCGTGGTGTCGAGCGCGCCGCCGACTTCACCGGCGCGGACCATGTTCACGTACAGCTTGGTGAACACCTGCGGCTCGGCTTCGAGGCCGTCCGACAAGGGCGCGCCGCCGCGCACGTGGTCGCGGATGCGTTCGATGATGCGCCGCGCCTTTTCGCTCTCCGGCAGCTCGAGCAGAATTTGCAGCGCGCGATCCAGCGGCTGGCCGGCACCCAGCAGGGTGGAAAGCTGTTGCGTGAATTGCAGCACCTGCGCCGGACTCATCGCCGCGCGTGCAAACAGTCCGCCTAGCGAACGCGCGCCGCCGCCGTCCGCCGCCGCACGGATTTCCAGCGGGATGTTGCCGGCGTCCTGGATCCTGGCCACGGCCTCGTCGTTCGAAGCGACCTCGAGTTGCCCCTCGAGGACGTCGCCGGTCGGCGTGACCGCCTTGTAGCGGAAGACGGCCATCAGCTCTCCGAGGTCACGCGCAGCACTTCCTCGATCGTGGTCGTGCCGGCGAGCGACTTGACCAGACCGTCCTCGTACATGGTGCGCATGCCTTCGGAGCGCGCCTGTTCCTCGAGCTTGCCCATGTCGGCGTGCTGCATGACGAGGCGCCGGATCGGATCGCTCATGACCAGGAACTCCATGATCGTGGTGCGGCCGAGGTAGCCG
>DASTAL010000035.1:0-1135 GCA_035712685.1 Rudaea sp.
CGGGTTTGGGCGCGGCGCGGCAAGTGGCGATAATCAAGCGCACGAATGCACAGGAGCGGGCGGCATGACCAGAGTCGTAGCCATCGCCAATCAAAAGGGCGGCGTCGGCAAGACCACCACGGCGGTGAACCTCGCCGCGGCACTGGCCGAAACGCGGCGCAAGATCCTGTTGATCGACCTCGATCCACAGGGCAATGCGACGATGGCTTCGGGCATCGACAAGCGCGTTGCCAAGCCCACGGGTTGCGAGGTCCTGCTCGAGGAAGCGAGCATCGAAAGCGCGATCGTGCCGACCCCCGCCGGTTTCGACCTGCTGCCCGGCAACCGCGACCTGACGGCGGCCGAACTGAAGCTGATGGATGCGCTGGCGCGCGAATCGCGCCTGAAGGAACAGATCGCCAAGCTCGGCGACCGCTACCACACGGTGCTGATCGACTGCCCGCCGTCGCTGCACCTGCTCACGATCAATGCGTTCACCGCCGCGCACAGCGTGCTGATCCCGATCCAGTGCGAATATTTCGCGCTGGAGGGACTGACCAGCCTGCTCGAAACGATCAAGGCGGTGCGCGCGCGCCTGAATCCGCATCTGGAAATCGAAGGCCTGCTGCGCACCATGTACGACGTGCGCAACAACCTTGCGAACGACGTGTCGGCGCAGCTGACCAAGCATTTCGGCGACAAGCTGCTGCGCTCGATCATCCCGCGCAACATCCGCCTGGCCGAGGCGCCGAGCCACGGCCAGCCGATCAACCTGTACGACCGCGAATCGCGCGGCGCGATCGCCTACCTCGGCCTTGCCGGCGAGATGATCCGGCGCGAGCGCGGCGGCGCGGCGCCGCACGTCGGCACCGCGCACGTGAACTGAAGGAAGAATAATGTCCGCAGCAAAACGACGCGGCCTGGGCGCGCGCGATCTGGACGTCCTGCTCGGCGGGCCGGAGGCCGATTCGGGTCCCGAAGCCGCCGGCGAGTACCGCTCGCTCAAGATCACCAACCTGCAAGCCGGCAAATACCAGCCGCGCAAGGCGTTCGCGCAGGAACCGCTGGACGAACTCGTCGCCTCGATCCGCGAGCACGGCGTGCTCGATCCCATCCTCGTGCGCGCGGTTGGCGCGCAGAAGTTCGAGATCATCGG
>DASTAL010000036.1:0-1149 GCA_035712685.1 Rudaea sp.
GCGCGATCCTGCGCCTGCTCGCGCACCTGCGCCTTGGCTTGCTCGCGCGCCATCTTCACCGCGACATCGGCGAGATCGCGCACGATCTGCTCGACATCCTTGCCAACATAACCGACTTCGGTGAACTTGGTCGCCTCGACCTTGATGAACGGCGCATTCGCCAAATTCGCCAGACGCCGCGCGATCTCGGTCTTGCCGACGCCGGTCGGCCCGATCATCAGGATGTTCTTCGGCGTCACCTCGTTGCGCAGCGCGGGATCGAGCTGCATGCGCCGCCAGCGGTTGCGCAGCGCAATCGCGACCGCGCGCTTGGCGGCGTTCTGGCCGATGATGTAGCGGTCGAGTTCGGTGACGATTTCGCGGGGAGTGAGTTCGGACATCAAAGTTCTTCGATGGTGACGTTGTGGTTCGTGTAAATGCAGATGTCGCCCGCGATCTTCAGCGCCTTCTCGACGACTTCGCGCGCGGACAATTTGGAATTTTCCATGAGCGCCTTGGCCGCGGCCTGCGCATACGGCCCGCCCGAACCAATCGCAATCAATCCGTTTTCGGGTTCGAGCACGTCGCCATTGCCGGAAATCAGCAGCGACGCCTCCTTGTCGGCCACGGCGAGCATCGCTTCAAGCCGGCCCAGGCGCCGGTCGGTGCGCCATTCCTTGGCCAGTTCCACCGCCGCTCGGGTGAGATTGCCGCCGTGCTTGTCGAGCTTGGCTTCGAAGAGTTCGAACAGCGTGAACGCATCGGCTGTCGCGCCGGCGAATCCGGCCAGCACGTTCGCGTCCTTGCCGAGGCGGCGCAACTTGCGTGCATTGGCCTTGACGACGGTGTTGCCGAGCGTGACCTGGCCATCGCCGCCGATCACGACTTTGCCGTCGCGGCGTACGGAGACGATGGTGGTGGCGTGGAAGGAATCTGACATGGTGGCCCTCTTGGCTGTGATGGGAGGAGGTGGGGCCCAGTGCGGGATTTCCAAGGTTTTTGCCGCGCATGGACCACATCACCCGCCCGGCCGCGAGCGGCAACCCGCGACTCGATGTCGCAAATCGCGCGAAAGCGGCGTTCTTGGATGACGGCCGTCCTTCGACGGCCCTTGGAAACCTTTTGGGAGAAATTATATGAAACGAACCGCGAAACTTGCCGTTCCCGTGT
>DASTAL010000037.1:0-2266 GCA_035712685.1 Rudaea sp.
GTGCAGGCGCAACGCCTGCATCTGGAACAAAATGGCGGCGGCTACATGATCCGTGCGCAGAACGCCGCGGGCGCCAGCCTCGCCTTCAGCCAGTGCCTGCTGGACGAAAACCTGACCTTGAACGAGTTGGTGAGCTTGCAGGGGACAGCGGCGTCCTTCGACGGTTGCACGTTCGCCGTCAACAACATCGGCGGCGCCAGCGTGTTCGCGTTCGACTCGGGTCTGAACCTGACCCGCAGCATCGTCGCCGAGGCCAGCGGACTGGACGTCTGGAATCCGTCGGCGGCCACTGGCCTGACTGCGCAATACCTTATGCTCAGCGGCCCCAAGCTGCCGACCGACACCACAGTGATGTACGCCGATCCCGTGTTCGTGGATTCCGGCACCGGCGATTTTCATCTGCAAATCACCTCGCCCGCCGTGGACTACGCGCCAACCGGCAATGAAACCGGCAGCACCGATCTCGACCGTCGCCCACGCGAGGTGGACAAGGCCAATGTCAATCGCTTCGGTCCGCGCGACTTGGGTGCCTACGAAATTTCGCCCGCCTGTTTCCATTTCGACACCGTGTCTTGCAACGGTTTCGAATCGACCCAGTGATCCCTCCCGCCCCGAAATAGCGGCGCCAACGATGTCGCGGTCCGTTTTCGTTTGGCGTTACTCGCCATCACAGGGGCAATCCGATAGAAGCGCGATTCTCGCGCCGGGGAGATTTGCATGAACCGCCTGTACCGCAATTCGGTGCGTCACGTAACGACAATTCTGGCGCTTGCCTGTGCGTTCAGCGCCACGGCAGCGCCGGATGGAAACTCACCCGATCCGCTGACGACGCCCGATGCCAGCGGCTGGCTGCGCACGTTCACGCCGGTGGGCATGATCGATACTGGCAATCCTTTCTTCCAGAGCCTCGGCACGAACGGCCGCAGCTGCAATTCCTGCCACCGTCAGGCGCAAGGCTGGACGGTCACGCCCGCGGAATTGCAGCAGCGCTTCGCAGCCACGCAAGGCCTGGATCCGATCTTCCGCACCAACGACGGCTCGGTTTCGCCGTTCGCCGACGTGTCGACCCTCGCCGCGCGCCGCAAGGCCTACGCCCTGTTGCTCGATCGCGGCCTGATCCGCGTCGGCTTGCCGATTCCGGCCAATGCCGAGTTCAGCCTGACCGCAGTGGACGATCCCTACCACTACGCGAGCGCGGCGGAACTGTCGCTCTTCCGCCGACCGCTGCCGGCCACCAACCTCGGCTTTCTCACCACCGTGATGTGGGACGGGCGCGAAACCGCGGCACCGTTCAAGCCGCCGATGGACGCGGGCGTGGACAGTGCCGACCTTGATGCGAGCCTCGCCTCGCAGGCAAAGGATGCGGTACTCGGCCATGCGCAGGGCGCGGCCGCGCCGAGCGATGCCGTGCTGGCGCAGATCGTCGCCTTCGAATCAGGACTCAGCACCGCGCAGGTCCGCGACGACAACGCCGGCTTCCTCAACGCCGACGACGCGATCGGCGGGCCGCGCGTGCTGGCCAACCAGCGCTTCTACGTCGGCATCAACGATGCGCTCGGCGCCGACCCGACCGGCGCCGCCTTCGATCCGTCCGCGATGCACTTGTTCGATGCATGGGCAACGCAGCACGGCAATGGCCGCGCGGGACGCGCCCGCGCGGCGATCCAGCGCGGCGAGGCGCTGTTCAACACGTTTCCGATCACGATTACCGGCGTCGCGGGTTTGAACGACGTCACCGGCCAGCCGTCGATCCAGGGCCACTGCAGCACCTGCCACGACACGCCGAACGTCGGCAACCACTCGGTCGCCGCACCGCTCGACATCGGCTTGGCCGACGCCTCGCGGCGCACGCCGGACATGCCGCTCTACACGCTGACCAACAACCAGACCGGGGCGACCGTGCAGACCACCGATCCCGGACGCGCGCTGCTCACCGGCAAGTGGGCCGACATCGGCAAGTTCAAGGGCGCGACCTTGCGCGGACTCGCCGCGCGCGCGCCGTATTTCCACAACGGTTCCGCAGCGACGCTGATGGACGTCGTCGACTTCTACAACACGCGCTTCAACCTCAATCTCGGCGCGCAGCAAAAACAGGATCTGGTCGCGTTTTTGGCGGCGCTGTAATCGCGGACTACGCCTCGGCTTCTTCCCTGAACGCCTCGATCGGCACGCACGAACAGAACACGTGCTTGTCGCCGTAGACGTTGTCCACGCGCGCGACCGGCGGCCAGTATTTCTGCTGGCGCAGCGTGGCCAGCGGGAACGC
>DASTAL010000038.1:0-1698 GCA_035712685.1 Rudaea sp.
TTCTTGAGGATATCGACCATCGCCTTGTGCGCGCGGCGCAGGATGTCCATGTCGCTCATGCCTTTCACGAACTGGTAGGTTTCCGGCAGGAACCAGCCCTCCGGCGGCGCACCGCCCGCGCCCAGCGCCTTCATGACTTCCGCGTCGCTCAATGCCGGCAGCGTCTGCGCAAGCGACGCGTCGTGCGCAAGCGCATCGCGCAATTGCGCAAATGTCCATCCTTCCACAATGGTAAATTTGTGCTGGATCACCTCGCCCGCCGCCATCTTCGCCAGCAGGTTGCGCGGGGCTGTGCCGGGTTCGAGCGCATATTCGCCGGCGTGCAACTTGCCGGCGACGCCCATTTGCCGTGCCAAAAGGCGCCAGTACAACGTCGGGCCCGAGCGAATGCCGCGCGCATCCAAATCGCGCACGATACCCGGCAAAGGCGTGCCGAGGGCGACATCGAGCGTGGCCGACTTCGGCAATGGCGCCAGCGGCGCCTCGGCGAAATGCCGGAAGTCGGCGTAGAAATACGCGCCCAGCGCCAGCGCGGCGACGAACGCCGCAAATACGAATCCGCCCAGGATTTTTCGGTTTCGGCTCAAGGATTGGCCCTGCGGGAACTGGGACATCGATCCGGCGGGAGAGTCGTGCGCCGGCGCATGCCGGATTCTGCCCGAACTCGGCGCCGCGTACTAATCCGGAACGCCCAGGGCGCGCAACAGCCCGCGCGCCTTGGCACGGGTCTCGGCGAGTTCGCGCTGCGCATCCGAGTCGGCGACGATGCCGGCACCCGCGCGCAGGCGGATGAGATCGCCGTGAAGGGCGAAGGTCCGTATCAGGATGTTGAGGTCCATGTTGCCGTTGCGGTCGAGATAGCCGAGCGCGCCGGTGTAGGCGCCGCGGCCCACGCCTTCGAGATCGGCGATGATCTGCATGCTGCGCACCTTCGGGCAACCGGTGATGGTTCCGCCGGGAAACACCGCGCGGATCGCGGCGCCCGGCGTCGCGTCGGCGCGCAGGCGTCCGCGCACGTTCGACACGATGTGATGCACGTGGGCATAGCTTTCCACCGTCATCAGCTCGTCCACCTCGACCGAGCCGGGTTCGCAGACACGACCCAGGTCGTTGCGCTCCAGGTCGATCAGCATCACATGCTCGGCGCGCTCCTTGGGATGCGCGATCAGTTCGCGCACGCGCGCCACGTCGTCGTCGCCAGCCAGGCGCGGAAGCGTGCCCGCGATCGGGCGCGTTTGCGCGACGCCACCGCGCACTTCGATCAGGCGTTCGGGCGAGGAACTCGCAATCGCCCATTCGTCCCATTGCAGCAATCCGGCGAACGGCGCGGGATTCGCACGGCGCAGGCTGGCGTACAAATTTGCGGGCGCCGGCGGGTTCGCGCAGCGCAGGCGCCATTCGCGCGACAAGTTGATCTGGTAGGTGTCGCCATTTCGCAAGTGATCGTGGATGCGGGCCACGCCTTCCAGAAATCGCTGCGGATCGTCTTCCGCGACATGCACGGCAGCGACAGGCGCCGGCGAAAATACCGGCGTCGATTCCAGATCGTGTGCGAGTCGATCGATCAAATCCGCGCAACCCGATTCGGCAACGAGGCGCGTGGTTTGCGCCAAACGATCAACGACGATGGCTGCCGGGCAACGCAAGGCGAGCGCAACGGGAATCCGCGCATCCGGCGCTGGCGGCAGGCGCAGGCCG
>DASTAL010000039.1:0-13634 GCA_035712685.1 Rudaea sp.
GAACCTGTGGGGCACGCTCACCTTCACCTTCACCGATTGCAACAACGGCACGGTGAGCTGGCACTCGGACGTGCCCGGCTACAACAACGCCAACGACACGCCGCTGCCGATCCAGCGCCTGACCCAGATCGCCGGCACGACGTGCCCGTGACGATTCAATGCTTCGGGGCGTATTTGCGCGCGACGTAGTCTTCGACCACGGCGACGAACTCGGCCGCGATGTTCTCGCCGCGCAACGTCATCGCCTTCTGGCCATCGATGAAGACCGGCGCCGCGGGCGCCTCGCCGGTGCCGGGCAGCGAAATGCCGATGTCGGAATGGCGCGATTCGCCGGGGCCGTTGACCACGCATCCCATCACGGCCAGGGTGAGATTCTCGACGCCATCGTACTTGACCCGCCATTCCGGCATCTTCGCGCGGACGTGATCCTGCACGGCCTTGGCCAGTTCCTGGAACAACGTGCTGGTTGTGCGCCCGCAACCGGGACAGGCCGTGACGAGCGGCGTGAACGCGCGCAGGCCCATCGTCTGCAGCAACTCCTGCGCAACGATCACTTCGCGCGTGCGCGACTCGCCCGGCTCGGGCGTCAACGAGATGCGAATCGTGTCGCCGATGCCTTCCTGCAAGAGTACCGCCAGCGCCGCGGTCGAGGCGACGATGCCCTTGCTGCCCATGCCCGCCTCGGTCAGACCGAGGTGCAGCGCGTAGTCGCAACGCGCGGCAAGATCGCGATACACGGCGATCAATTCTTGGACGCCAGAAACCTTGCAAGACAACAAGATACGATCAGAAGCTAATCCTAATTCTTCTGCACGTGCCGCCGAATCCAGGGCCGAACGGATGAGCGCTTCACGCGCAACCCGAGCTGCGTCCCAGGGTTCGCTGCGCGCATGGTTTTCATCCATCAGCGCACCGAGCATGGACTGGTCGAGCGACCCCCAATTGGCACCGATGCGCACGGGCTTTTCGTACTTCAGCGCGAACTCGATGATGGCGGAAAACTGGGTATCCCGTTTTTTTCCGAAACCGACATTGCCGGGGTTGATGCGATACTTGGCCAGCGCCCGCGCGCAGGCCGGCTCAGCGGCCAGCAGCTGGTGGCCGTTGTAGTGGAAGTCGCCGATCAGCGGAACGCCGACGCCCATCATGTCCAGGCGCTCGCGGATGCGCGGCACGGCAGCTGCCGCTTCCGACGTGTTGACAGTAATGCGCACGAGTTCCGATCCGGCGCGCGCCAGCTCGGCGACCTGCTTGGCGGTCGCGGCGATGTCTGCCGTGTCGGTATTCGTCATCGACTGCACGACGATGGGCGCATCGCCGCCGACTTGCACGCTGCCGACCTGCACGCCCACGCTGTGCCGGCGTGACTGCACGCCTGCATTTTGATCTTCGAAATTCATTGCCGTTGGAAACTTGCCGAGGCGGACAGTTGACCCGTCCGCGGCGCGGCCGTCAAGCGCCCTCGCCGCGCACCGGGGCGGCGATGCCGGCGTCGTCGTTCGCCGCGCGCAGCGCATTCGCCGCCGCTTCGCCGTCTGCCGCCGCGCGCATTTCGATGCGGAAGTATCCGCCGCCGTTGTCGCTGGCGCGCAAGCCGCGCAGGGTTTCGATGGACGGCTCCACCGGCCAACTGAACGGATCGCCCGGCCGGGTCAGTTCGATTTCGGTGGCGTCGCGATCGAACAGCGCAGGCACGATGACGGCTGGCATCGCGTTCGCGCCATTCAGATCCTCGAGCGCCAGCGCACGCATCGCCGCGCGCGGCACGCCGAGTTCATCGAAGCTGCGCACCGCCGCGGGCTGCGCACGCCGCGCCAACAATTCGACGCCTGCCTGCATGCCACCCGCCTCGATGCGCAGCCAGCGGATCGCGCCGACCATCCAGTCGCGCGACTCGTCGTCGTCCCCCGGCGCGGCCAGCCCCACCAGTTCGCCGACTTTCATGCGCATGCCGTCGGCATTTTCCCAGGCCAGCCGGTAGCCGCCCAGGCTCTGGTCGAGCACGCGCGCCGGCAGGCGCCGGATACGCGCATTCGTGCCGGTATTCGCCCAGACCGCAGCACGATCGCTCTCGTGCAGGGTGATGGCGACGCCGCGTGTCTTGACCAGGAAACCTTCGAAATCCATGTTCCCCGCCAGCACGTAGTGCAGGTCGTGCAGGCCGATGACCGTGTCGAGCGCGTGTCCCGCCGGCAGGCGCGGCTGGCCGCGATCGCTGCCGCTCTGCCAGGCCTGCATGAGGCGCGCGACGAAATCCGTCGTCACGCTGACGGGCGCACCGCGCGTGCCGAATTCCGTCGTCTGCGTACCCGGCGGCAACAAGGCCAGGTGGCCTTCGAGGAAGCGCAACAGGCCGCTGATTTCCAGTGCCCAGGAATCCACGTCCGGCTCCTCGCGTTCTTCCGGCAGATAACCCGGGCTGCGGTCGCTGTCGGTGCGGATCGCGATCGCCCCAGCCGGCGCGCGGCCCTCGCGCAGTTCGCAATGCCCGGCCCAAATCCGCGTCAGGGCGTAGATATCGCCGTTCTCACGCTGCGTGAACCGGTACGGATTGGATAATGCGAACAGCAGGGAATGGATGTAGACCTGGCGCACGGTCGTGGTGCCGCCGCGCGGATCCGGCACGGGCTTCTCGTCGGCGCCGACGGCCGTGGCGAAACCGAACAGGTCGTGCAGGTTCTGCCAGGCGCCCGGCGGCGGTGCGTGGTAGCGCAGATAATTTTGGTACAGGCTGCCGCCGCGGTGCAGGATGGCGCGGGTCAACGCCAGCGCGACGGATTTCCCGCGCAGGAACGGCACGGCCCCGGCCGGCGCGCACAGGTCGTAGATTGCCGCGCAGTAGCCAAGCGCCAGCTCGTGTTCGAAATCCTGCGCAAGTTGCCCGAGCTGCTGCTTCTGCGGCGGCAGCGGGAAGCTGTCGCCCAGCACCTGCTTGACCAGCACGCTGACGATGTTGCCGATCGGCTCGCGCAGCATTTCCAGCGCGTCGATGCGTTGCTGCGCATCGATGCGCAGCTGGTTCATCTCGCGCAGCGCGGAGACCAGCAGGCGCGCGGTCGCGCCGGGATTCGCCAGCGGCAATTGCGCCAGCCACTGGCGCAGGGACTTGGCATCGCTAGCGAACGAATTGCGGCGTGGAACGTGCCGTTCCGGCAGCCCGCTCGCCAATCGCTCGAACAACGCACTCATCGCCGACCCCTGTACATCGGGGTGCAAGTATACTCCTGAATGCAGATGGCGACCCGGTCATGCGCCGTGCAAAGCGCGCGCCACCACACGGCGCAACAGGCGCTCCGCAAGGTTTCGCGGGTGTGCCAAGCCCAGGCGCGCGAATAGCGGCGCATCTTCGGCTACAGGCGCGCCGCTCAGCAAGGCGCCCAGGGCAAACCCGGCGAACCTCAACTTGTTCGCGGACAGCCCCTGTAAGTACTGGAGTGCGGGCAACAGGCGCAACTCGACCTCGTCGAAATCGCTGCCGAACGGAAAGCGCGGAAAGCGTTCGCGGTGCGGCGCCAACGCCGCGGCCAGCCATTCCGGCGTGTTCCGACGCCAGGCGGCAGGAATGGTGAAGTCGCGGCGCAGTTTCCCGGCGGCCTTGGCCTGCGCGGCCAGCGCGTCGATGAACCGTGCATCGGCGATGCCGAGCATGGTGATGATGCATTCCTCGTCGGACTTCCCGCGCAGATCGGCGACGCCGTATTCGGTCACGTAGACATCGCGCAAATGGCGCGGGATCGTGGCCTGACCGTAATTCCAGACGATGTTCGAGCGCAGTTTGCCGCCGCTGCGGCGGGTGGCGCGCAACAGCAGGATCGAACGCCCGCCTTCCAGCGCGTGCGCCATCGCGACAAAGTTGTACTGGCCGCCCACGCCGCTGACGACCTGGCCGTCTTCCAGCGTGTCCGACACCGCCGCGCCGAGCAGCGTGGCCATCATGCAGGTGTTGAAGAAGCGTGCGTCGCGGCGTTGCAACGCGTCGAGCGTTTCGCGTCCGCCGTAAAGTTGATTGATGTCGGACACGCGCGTCATCGACAGGCCGTCGAAATCCGCGCCCTGCAATCCGCGCAGCCAGGCGTAGAAATCCCTGGAACCCAGATAGAACGCGCCGCGCAGGTAGCGCCCGTCGCCGCGCCCGGAAACATCCGCGTCGCGGCCCGTGGCCCGGGCCTTTTCGACGTCGAGATCGTCGTAAACGCGGCGCGAAAGAATGCCGGCACGAGCGAGGTGCATGAAGCCATCCATGACCATCTCGCTGGCGCCGTACAAGCCGCGCGCGAACGCATCCAGACCGCCGCACGGCGGCGGCCTTTCCGAATCGAGATTCCCGAGCGCGGCCAGCACCGTGCGGTAATCCGCATTGCTGCGGTGGCGCAACAGCAAGGCGTGCACGAGTGCGTCGGACAGCACGCCGATGCCGATCTGCAAGGTGCCGCCGTCGCGCACCAGCGCGCTCGCGTGCAATCCGAGCGCGTACTCGGCCGTATCGACCGGCGAGCGCGGCAACGCAAACAGCGTGTGCGCGGATTCGGGCGTGTCCAGCACAATGTCGAAAAACGACGCGTCGACCTCCGCCTCGTTGCCGACAAAGGCAAGATCGGGATGGATCACGCCGACAACGAGGGGACGCGCCGCGCCGACTGCGGCCATGCGTTCGAGCAGGTCGGCGGTGACATCGGGATTGCAGGCAAGGCTGTAGCGGCGTTGCGCACCCTGCCCGCGCGCGGCGACGAGCTGCACGATGGCATTGATGCCGATGCCGGCCAGGTCGCGCGCCACGTGGGTGTAGTTCAGGCTCGCGTAGTCGCGCTGCGATTGCGCGACGCCGAGCATGGCGCCGGATTGCAGGTAGAACTCGTGCACGCGGATGTTCGGCGGCAGCGCATTCGCATGCTGCGCCGCTATCCAGGCCAGGTCCGGGTAGTCCTTGCCGAAATGTCGATCAAGGAACGGCACGAGAAAGCGCCGCTCCAGATCGCTTTTCGGTTTGGGACGGGCCAGCGACAGCGCCGTGTAGATGTCGAGCTTCAACGCAGCATCGCGCGTCGCGGCGGCGTAGATGGCGTTGAGTAGCACGTTCGGCTTGCCAAGTCCGAGCGGTGTCGCGAGCTTGAGCGCACCACGCGCGTGGGCCAGGATGCGTGCAAGGCAGTCGGCGGTGCCAGCGAAAAATTCCGTCATGGCGCGATCATCGCAGATTGCGCCAAAGGTAGTCACATTGGTTATCATCCGCGCAGGGAGAATGGTCGTGGCCGAACGCTTCAAGATTGCCATTGTGGGTTCGGGACCGGGCGGGATTTCCGCGGCGGCGCGCGCCGCCGAGCGCGGCGAATCGCATGTGCTGCTCGAAGCCGAACCGCATCTGTCGAACACGATCTTCCGCTACCAGAAAGGCAAGTTCGTGATGGACGAGCCCGGCATCCTGCCGCTGCGCTCGCCGGTGCCGTTCAAGGCCGGCTCGCGCGAATCCATCCTCGGCGCCTGGGACGAATCCGCCGCGCGCCTGAAAATCAACGTGCGCCACGGCCATGAGGTCAGCGCAATCAAGCAGGCGCCGGGCGGCGGTTTCGAATTGAAGTGCACGAACGGCCAGCTCATCGCCGCGGATTTCGTCGTGCTCGGCATCGGCCTGCAGGGCAACATCCGCAAGCTCGGCGTGCCCGGCGAGGACTTGCCGTTCGTGCAATACCAGCTCGACGATCCGGACGAGTATTCCGGCGAGACCATCGTCGTGATCGGCGCCGGCGACGCGGCGATCGAGAACGCGGTGGCGCTGTCGAAGCAGAACAACGTCGTCATCGTCAACCGCAAGGACGAGTTCGCGCGCGCCAAGAAAGGCAATGAGCAGGCCATCCTCAAGGCCATCGCCGACGGCGTCATCGAGTGCTACTACAACTCCGGCCCCGAACGCGTCGACGCACTCAGCGTCGGCCGCAAGAAAGGCCGCATGATCCTCAACACCGCCAGCGGCAAGGCACAAATACTGATCGACCGCGTGATCGCACGCCTCGGCGCGACCGCACCACGCGGTTTCGTCGAAGCCTGCGGGGTGACGTTCCCGAACAAGGATCCGGCTTCGGTACCGGCCATCAGTTCGCAGTACGAATCCAACGTGAAGGGCCTGTACATCGTCGGCGCGCTCGGCGGCTACCCGCTGATCAAGCAGGCGATGAACCAGGGCTACGAGGTCATCGAATACATCCTCGGCAACAAGGTCGAGCCAGCCGACGAGCCGCTGCTCAAGGCCAAGTTCGCGAAGATGCCGGGCTTCCGCTCGGTCGACGAGGCGCTCGCGCGCATCCAGAAGAACGTGCCGTTGCTGGCCAGCATCACGCCGCTGCAACTGCGCGAATTCATGCTCGATTCCGACATCCGCACGCCGGCGCCGGGCGAGACGATCTTCGCGCGCAACGATTACACGAACACGTTTTTCAGCGTCGTCGACGGCGACGTGCAGGTGGTCGTGGACGAGGCCGCGAACAAGCGCGTATCCCTGCGCCGCGGCGAATTCTTCGGTGAAATGAGCCTGATCTCGGGCCGCCGTCGCTCCGCGACCGTGCTGGCCGGAAGCAACTGCGTGCTGATCGAGACGCCGCGGCGTTCGATGAACCGCCTCATCGCCTCGGTCGAGGCGGTGAAGCGCCATATCGACGAGGTGTTCATCTTGCGCGCGCTGCAATCGCGCTTCGCGCCGGAAGCCAGCGCCGAGCAGCTTGCCGACGTGGTCGCCGCGGCGCGGCTGGAGAAATTCAAAGCCGGCGACGTGCTGTTCAACGAGGGCGAAGTCGGCGACAGCCTGCACCTGGTCCGCGTCGGCTCGCTCACTATTTCGCGCAACATCGGCGGCAAGGATGTGGTGCTCAGCTACGTGCCCGCCGGCAACTACGTCGGCGAGATGGCGCTGATGGGCGAGTCGCGGCGCTCGGCGACGGCACGCGCGGCGATCGCCAGCGAAACCGTGCGCCTGGACGGCGAATCCTTCAAGAAGCTCGTGAACCGCATTCCGGTGCTGCGCCTGCGCCTGCAGTCCGAATACCGCCAGCGCACCGCCGCCAATCTCGCCATGCAGGCGCTGCCGACCGGCGGCGACATCATTTCGTTCCTCCTCGCGCAGGGCGCCGGCGAAGCGACCGATATCCTGCTCATCGACGAATCGCTGTGCGTGCGCTGCGACAACTGCGAAAAGGCCTGCGCCGAAACCCACGCCGGCACCTCGCGCCTGAACCGCGAGGCCGGCCCGACCTTCGCCAGCGTGCATGTGCCGACCTCGTGCCGGCACTGCGAGCATCCGCATTGCATGAAGGATTGCCCGCCCGACGCGATCCATCGCGCGCCGAACGGCGAGGTGTTCATCGCCGACAACTGCATCGGCTGCGGCAACTGCGAGCGCAACTGCCCGTATGGCGTGATCCACATGGCGTACAAGCCTCCGAAGAAGCCGGGTCTCATCCAGTGGCTGCTGTTCGGGCGCGGCCCCGGCCCGGGCGAGGCGCCGCACGACGCCCACGACCATGCCGAAGGCGAAATCAAGAAGGCGGTCAAGTGCGACATGTGCAAGGACGTGCACGGCGGCCCCGCCTGCGTGCGTTCCTGCCCGACTGGTGCGGCGATCCGCATCTCGCCGGAGGAATTCCCGGCCTACGCGCAATCGCGCAGCTGAGCGCCGCGATGCACGATTCCATCCTCACTTACGCCAAATCGCGATATCTGTGGATCGCGCTGGCGCTCACGCTCACCGCGCTGATCGCGTACATCGCCTACGATCCGGGCGGCCCGCCGAACGGCGGCACCTGGCTCGGCTACACGCTCGGCACCATCGGCGCCGCGCTCATCGTCTGGCTGATGCTGTTCGGCGTGCGCAAGCGCAATTACCGCAACAGTCCCGGCACGCTGCGCGGCTGGCTGTCGGCGCACATCTACCTGGGCACATCGCTGATCCTGGTCGTGCTGCTGCACAGCGGATTCCAGTTCGGCTGGAACATCCACACCCTCGCCTTCGTACTCATGCTCGTGGTGATCTTCTCGGGTTTCTTCGGCGTCTACGTCTACCTGCGCTATCCGAACCTGATGACGCGCAATCGCGACAGCGCCACGCGCACGGCCATGCTCGACGAGGTCGCCGAAATCGACCAGAACGCGCTCGCCCTGGCGGACGGCATCGACCCGAAGATCCATGCGGTCGTGTTGCGTTCGATCCAGAACACGCGCCTGGGCGGCGGCGTGTGGACGCAGTTGCGCGCCCGCGACGGCTCCGACATCGCGCTGGACTCGTTGCATGCGTCGCTGGCCGAACGCGACAAGCGCTCGGAGATGAAGACCACGGAAATGCCGACCATGTTCGCGATGGTGGACTTTCTCGCCGGCCGCGCGACCGACAAGCAGGGCGAGGCAATGCGCTCGCTGATCGACCTGATCTCGCGCAAGAAGGGCCTCGCAACCAAGGTTGCGCGCGACATGCAGTATCAGGCGATGATGGAAATCTGGCTGTACATCCACGTACCGTTGTCGTTCGCGCTGCTCGCGGCGCTGATCGCACACATCGTGTCTTCGTTCTTCTACTGGTAGCGGGCCGGCGCGCTAGCGCGATGCGTTGAATCGCATCGCGCGCGACGGAACGCTGGTGAGGCAAGGACGCCGAACGGCAACGCACCAAGGATGGTTTCAACTGGAGATTTGGTGAATGCGCTGGCTCATCCGCCGAGTACTGAAGAAGGGCAAGGGCGCCGTCTCCTACGAGGAGGACGTCCACTACGGCGACGTGCTCACGATCGGACGCGCGGCGGACCAGGCCATCTTCCTGCCGGACCTGCGCGTCGCGCTCAACCACGCGCGGGTGACGCAGCTTTCCAGCGGCCAGTACAAGATCGAATCGCTGATCCTCGCCGGCATCCGCGTCAACGACGCGATCACCTACACCACCACCGCCGATGCCGGCGCCGTGGTGGCGATCGGCAATACGCGCCTGACGCTGCTCGCCGCACCGCAGGATTACGACGCCGCGATCGAGGTATCCACGCTCGACAAGAGCGAACAGAAAGCCGAAAGCGCGCTGCGCGCCAAGCCGACGCGTCTGGCGCAAACCGGATTGAGCAAGCGCCGCCCGTCCTGGATCCTGTTCACGGCAATCCTCGTGTTCGGGCTCGTCCTGCCAATGATCGGCCACTTCGTGCCCGGCTTCGGGCAGATGCTGCGGCGCGCTCCGCTGCTGCCGAGCACGCAAAGCTGGAATCCCGGCACGCTCGATGCCGCGCATCACTTCTTCGCCGGCGACTGTACCAAGTGCCACCAGACCGCGTTCCTGACCGTGCGCGACAAGGCCTGCCTCGCCTGCCACGCGAACACGGCCGCGCATGCCGACCCGGCCAGGTTCAACCTGCCGCAACTGGGCAACGCGCAATGCCGAAGTTGCCATCAGGATCATCAAGGCCTGCGCGGGTTGATCCGCACCGATCAGCGTTTGTGCTCGAGTTGCCACATCGACCTGAAGGCGCGCACGAAGGGCGCCAGCACGTTCGCCGATGTCGGCGACTTCGGCACGAATCATCCGCAGTTCAAGGTGAACTTGCCGCAGTGGGACGCGGACGGGAAATTCGCGCCGCAGCGCACGACATGGGCAGCGGACCTGAAGGAAAATTCGGGCCTCAAGTTCAACCATGAGAAACACCTGAAACCCGACGGCGTGAACACGCCGAACGGCCATCGCGTGCTCACCTGCGCGACCTGCCACGTGCCGGATGCCGGCGGCGCGAAAATGCGCCCGGTGAATTTCGAGGCCATGTGCCACGACTGCCACAAGCTCAGCTTCGACACGCTCGCGCCGGATCGCGAAGTGCCGCATGGCAAGGTCGCGGCAGTCGCCTACACCCTGAACGAGTACTACGCCAAGGTCGCGCTGGAAGGCGGTTACGCGGACGCGCGTTCGCCCGACATCGTGCAGCAGCGGCGCCGCCCCGGAGCGCCGCCGCTGTCCCAGCAGCAACAGCAAGAAGCCCTTGCCTGGGCGCGCCAGCGCGCGAGCGAGGCCACCGACAGCCTGTTCACCGGCAAAGCCTGCAGCACCTGTCACAAGGTCACGGCGCCGCGCACGGCCGACGACACCTGGCACGTCGCACCCGTGCGCGTGTCCGGCGTGTGGTACGCGGACGCCAGGTTCACCCACGCCAGGCACACCACGGTCAAATGCGAGGATTGCCACAATGGCGCGCCCAAATCCACGCAGTCCAGCGATGTGCTGATTCCCGGCATCGACAACTGCCGCACCTGCCACGGCGGGGCCAAGGCCAAGGACAAGGTCGCGACGACGTGCATTGCCTGCCACGATTATCACCAGTCGCCGACGCTGAAGATGGGTACGTTATGACCCTGCCTTGGGTTATGATCGCGGGACAGGGGAACAGGCAGCGCCGGTGCTGAGGTAGAGCGGCGCAAGGCACCGCGCTTGGGGAGAAGAGCGATGCGCACAAGCAGGATTTTGTGGCTGGCGCTTGCCATGGCGGCGTTCGGCGGCTGCGGCGGCGGCAGCAATTCAGCCAGTACCGAAGGCACCGCACCGCCTCCGCCACAGTCCACGCCGGATTCCGGCTGCACCGGATCGTGCGCCAATGCGCAAACCTTCCTCAGCACCGCCGACGTGCAGACCGCGATCGCACAGGCCGCGGCCGAAGCGCAGGCGCAGGGTAAGCCCGCCGTGATCGCCGTGGTCGACCGCGTCGGCAACGTGCTCGCCGTCTACCGCATGACCGGCGCGCCGGACACGATGACGATCACCTCGGGCCGCAATGTCGCCGGCGGCCTCGAAGGCCTGGCCGTGCCGAGCGAACTGGCGGCCATCGCCAAGGCCGTCACCGGTGCCTACCTGTCCAGCGAAGGCAACGCGTTCTCCACGCGCACCGCTAGCCAGATCGTGCAGGAACACTTCAATCCCGGCGTGCGAGGTACGCCTGCCGGGCCGCTGTTCGGCGTGCAGTTCTCGCAACTGCCCTGCTCCGACCTCACCACGCACTTCTCTGCCGGCACCGGCGTCGGTCCGCACAATTCACCGCTCGGCCTTGCCGCCGATCCGGGTGGATTCCCCTTGTACAAGAGTGGAACACCGGTCGGCGGCATCGGCATCGCCGCCGACGGCATATACGGTCTTGATCCAGATGTAATGGACAAGGATCGCAACATCGATGAGTTGATCGCGATGGCCGGTACCTACGGATTCGGCGCACCCGCCGACCGCCGCGCCGACACGATCACCGCCGGCGGCATCACCCTTCGCTTCAGCGATGTCGGCTACTCCGACCTCGGCTCGCATCCGCAAAGCGCGGCGCCGTATTCCGCGCTTACGGGTGCGCTGATGAAGGTGCCGGGCTACTTCGACGGCAGCGCGATCCTCGCCGGCACCGCCTTCGGCCAGGTCGCTTCCGGCATCCGCCCGGACGACGCCTACTACCCGGGACTCGATGCGTTCGTGCTCGACGACGGGCATGGCGACAACCGCTATCCACCGATCGCCGGCACCGACGGCGCGAACGCGCTGACCGCGCAGGAAGTACAGACGATCGAACAGCAGGCGCTGACGATCGCGAACCGGGCGCGTGCGCAGATCCGCAATCCGCTCGGCAGCCAGGCGCGGGTGTCCGTATCCGTCGTCGACACGAACGGCGTTGCGCTCGCGTTCGCGCGCACGCGCGACGCACCGATTTTCGGCATCGACGTATCGCTGCAGAAAGCGCGCACGGCCGCGTTCAATTCCGGCAGCTACGCGGCGGACGTGCTGCAATCGCTGGCACCGGCGAATTACTTCGCCGACAGCCTCGACTTCGCCAACAAAAAGGCGACGTTCACCACCGTCGCACAGGGCAACCTGGGCGATTACGTTTCCGCCGTGCGCGCGTTTCTCGGCATGCCCAGCGCGCTGACCGGCAACATCGCCTTCACTGACCGCGCCGGCGGCAACCTGTCACGGCCATTCTTCCCGGATGGCATCGACGGCAACCCGAATGGGCCGTTCAGCCACCCGCTCGCGCAGTGGAGTCCATTCCAGGAAGGATTGCAGCTCGACCTCGTCTACAACGCGGTCGCGCTCAACCTGGTCGGTTACCTGAGCGCGCAGGGTTTTGCGATCAGCGCCGACAATGTGCCGGCTGCGACGCCGTTCTGTACGGCCAGCCCGCACCTGCCGAATGGCATTCAGGTTTTCCCGGGCAGCGTGCCGATCTATCGCGGCAGTACCCTGGTCGGCGGCCTCGGGGTTTCCGGCGACGGCGTCGACCAGGACGACATGGTCAGTTTCCTCGGCCTGTACAACGCCGGCGTCCAGCTCGGCGGCGCGATCGGCAACGCGCCGCCGGCAATGCGTGCGGATCAGCTCGCGCCGCAGGGCGTGCACCTGCGTTACGTGCAATGCCCGCAGTCGCCATTCCTCGACAGCAACGCCGACAACGTCTGCGATGGGAAATGACATGAACGCGCATCCTCGCCATCGCCCCGCCATCGCCGCCGCCCTGATCTGCGGGTTGGCCGCGCTTTCCACACCTCCGCAAATACGCGCGCAGGATGCGAGCGCCGTTCCGCACCTGCTGGAACTGTTCGGCGTGCTGCCGGCGCCGACCTACGATCCGAGCCAGTCGGAAATCCCGCGCCGGCGCCCCGGACATCCCTACGAGGCGCCGCCGGAATTCAAGGTCGTCAACCCGAACGGCATTCCGCCCGCGCCGGTAGACCAGGCCGGCGCCTTCATCCCGGTGCCCGACCGCTGGCGCATCATGGAAGCGCTCGGTTTCAAGTTCCCCTGGTACGACCCATACAACCAGAACATGTACAAGGGCGACAAGCCGATCGACGGCAAGGATCATTTCCTCGTCCTCACCGGTATCTCCGACACTTTCATCGAGCCGCGCAGCGTGCCGACGCCGGTCGCGCCGCAGAACACCGGCAATCCGGGCGAACAGGGCGTGTTCGGCGGCATCAACCAGCTGCTGCTGGTGCAGAACTTCATCGCCAGCGTGGACTACTACGAAGGCGACACCACGTTCAAGCCGCCCGATATCGAATACAAGGCCACGCTCGCGTTCAACTACAACCGCATCAACACGCGCGAGACGCGCGCGGTGAACATCGACCCGCGCCTGGGCACCGACCGCGACGACGGCTTCATCGGCGTGCAGGAACTGTGGGTCGACAAGCACCTGCGCGACGTTTCCTCGCGCTACGATTTCGATTCGCTGCGCATCGGGATCCAGCCGTTCTCGACGGATTTCCGCGGTTTCCTGTTCCAGGACTCTCAGCCCGGCATCCGCCTGTTCGGCAACCGCGACAACAACCGCTGGCAGTACAACTTCGCCTACTTCCGGCGCCTGGAGAAGGACCTCAATTCCGGCCTCAACGACGTGACGAAGACGCCGCGCCATGACGACATCCTCGTCGCCAACCTGTACCGCCAGGACTGGCCTTGGCTGGGCTACACCTCGCAGGCGACCATCGTCTACAACCACAATTCCGACGGCACGATCTACGATTCCAACGGCTTCATCCAGCGCCCGGCCGCGATCGGCCTGCAGTTGCCGCGCAAATACGACGTCACCTACCTGGGTTACAACGGCGACGGCCACATCGGCCGCGTCAATCTCACCGTGTCCGCCTATGGCGCG
>DASTAL010000040.1:0-2844 GCA_035712685.1 Rudaea sp.
TCAAATCCATCGTGCCCGGCGCGGAGAGCTGGCCGAGCTTCGAGCGCAACGCATCCGAACAATACGAGGCGCGCGTGGCCACGCTGGAAGTGCTCGACTCGCCCTCGATCTTTTTTGCCGGCATGGCCGGTTCGCGCATTCCGGTGGCGGTCGCGCATGGCGAAGGACGTGCCGTGTTCGCCGATCGCGGCGACAGCAAGCGCGTTGCACCGTGCCTGCGTTTCGTCGACAACCGCGGCAAGGCGACGGAGGCGTTCCCGCTCAATCCGAACGGCTCGCCCAAGGGCGTCACCGGCTTCACCGCCGCCGATGGCCGCGTGACGATCATGATGCCGCATCCGGAGCGCGTGTTCCGCACCGTGCAGATGTCGTGGGCGCCGCGCGAATGGGGCGAGGACTCGCCATGGCTGCGCATGTTCCGCAACGCGCGAGTGTGGGTCGGCTAAGTGATCCTGTCGCCGCTCCGCCGCTTCCTTTTTTCTGCCCTGCTGTGGCTGCCGCTGGCGTTCTTTTTCTGGTTCGAGTTTGCGGCTCCGCTGGTGTGGCCGGTGATCGCGATGGCTAAACTCGTCCTGCTCAAGGCCTGGCCCAGCCTGTTCACCGCGGTGTCGCAGGGCGCGGACCTGCTCGATGCGCACGGGCGCGTGCTCGGTCATCCCGGGTATCTCATGCAGATTTCCAGCGGCGTGCTGGTCAACGTCGCCGCGGCGGGGCAGCCGGCGAAATTCGGCTTCATCGAGCCGGTGGTCAATCCGATGATCTACGGTTACGCGCTGCCGCTGTTCGCGGGCCTGGTGCTGGCCACGCCGTTGACGCGCTGGCAGCGCACGCGGCAAATCGCGCTGGGGTGTGCCGTAATCTGGATCGCGCAAGCCATCGGCGTGGTCGCCGAGAGCCTGAAGGCGGTCGGACTGGATGCCGGCCAACCGGGCCTGGACGGGCTGCAGCGCGCCGGGATTCCGCCCGACGCGGTAGCATTGGCCTACCAGTTCGGCTATTTGATCCTTCCGGTACTCGTGCCGGCGGTGTTGTGGATCGTGTGCAACCGGCCGTTCATCGAGGAACTGATCCGTCCGGTGCGGGAACCGAACGACGTCCGAACGGTCGAACATCCGCCTTCCAGCGGTAATTGAACCGGCGGTAATCGAAGCCGCCGGTAATTGAACCAGGGGTATCTGAAGCCATGTCCGCGGTAATGGAAACGTCCAATCCGGCACCGGTCGAATCGCTCGACGAGCGCATTTGCGAGCATCTCGTCGCGCGTGGCCGCCTGAAGGAGGCGGACTTGGCGCGTGCGCGCCGTCTGCTCGAGGAAAGCGGTGACGGCAACCTGGTGCCGCTGCTCACGCGCCTGGGCCTGGTGTCCGAGCGCGAGATGGGCGAGAGCCTGGCCGAAGTCCTCGGCCTGCAATTGGTATCGGCCAAGGAATGCCCGGAGGCGCCGCCGCCGAACGTGCAGATGTCGGTGCGGTTCCTGAAGCAATACCATGTCGTGCCGATCGCCGAATCCGACACCGGCGTGACCCTGCTCATGGCCGACCCGGCGGAAACCTATCCGCTGCAGGCGCTCGGGTTGGCGACCGGCAAAACCATCGAACCCAAGGTCGGGTTGCCGAGCGAAATCGACGACCTGATCGAACGCTATTACGGCCAGGGCCGCTCGGCGATGGGTGCGATTGTCGAGAACCTCAGCGACGAAGCCTCGCGCAGCGAAGACGACATCGAGCATCTGCGCGACCTTGCTTCCGAGGCGCCGGTCATCCGGCTCGTGAATCTGGTCATCCAGCGCGCGGTCGAACAGCGTGCCTCCGATATCCACGTCGAGCCGTTCGAGAACCGCCTGAAAGTGCGCTACCGCATCGACGGCGTGCTGCTCGAAGTCGAGTCGCCGCCGGCGGCATCCACGGCGGCCGTGATTTCGCGCATCAAGATCATGGCGAAGCTGAACATCGCCGAGCGCCGCCTGCCGCAGGACGGCCGCATCATGATCCGCGTGCAAGGCAAGGAACTGGACTTGCGCGTGTCCACCGTGCCGACTTCGTGGGGCGAATCGGTGGTGATGCGTATCCTCGATCGCGAATCGATCGTGTTCGATTTCCATACGCTCGGCTTCACCGACGAGTTCCTGCCCAAGTTCATGAAGGTGCTGGAACTGCCGCACGGCATCCTGCTCGTCACCGGCCCGACCGGCTCGGGCAAGACGACGACGCTGTACACGGCGCTGTCCAGGCTCAACACGCCGGACGTGAAGATCATCACGGTCGAGGATCCGGTCGAATACCAGATCGAGGGCATCAACCAGATCCAGGCCAAGCCGCAGATCGGGCTGGATTTCAGCCACGCGCTGCGCTCCATCGTGCGCCAGGACCCGGACATCATCATGATCGGCGAAATGCGCGACCTGGAAACCGCGAAGATCGCGATCCAGTCGGCGCTGACCGGTCACCTCGTGCTTTCCACCCTGCACACGAACAACGCCGCCGGCGCTGTCACGCGCATGCTCGACATGGGCGTGGAGGATTACCTGCTTACCTCCACCGTCAACGGTGTGCTCGCCCAGCGCCTGGTGCGCCGGCTCGAAGCCACGCATGCGGAGAAATACGACGCCCTGCCCGAGGTGGTCGAGGAGTTCGGCCTGCGCCGCTACCAGCCGGATGGAAAAATCCAGTTGTATAAACCGGTCGCCTCGCCGCTGACCGCGAGCGGCTACCTCGGCCGCACCACGATCATGGAGTTCCTGGTCATGAGCGATCCGATCCGGCGCCTCGTCATGCAGCACGCCGACATGGGCAAGCTCGAGGAACAGGCGCGCTCCGAAGGCATGCGCACCATGTACGAGGACGG
>DASTAL010000041.1:0-5557 GCA_035712685.1 Rudaea sp.
GATATGCCGTTTCCAAGGCGATGCGGGGTCATCGGCAGGTGGCTGGCACTGCTGGTCGCATTGCTGGCCGCGGTCGGGCATGCCAGCGAGCGGCGTTACTTCTTCGACGACCTCGGCAGCGAGCGCGGCCTGGCCTCGCACACGGTGACCGCCCTGTTCCAGGATGGTACCGGCTACATGTGGATCGGCACGCAAGCGGGACTCAACCGCTACGACGGCTACGAATATCGGTCTTTCCAGCACCAGGGGAACGATGCCGATTCGCTGCCGGAAAGTTTTGTCACGGCGATCGCCCAGGATGCGCAGGGCCGACTCTGGATCGGCGGAATGAGCCAAGGACTGGCGGCCCTGGATCCAGCCAGCGGCAAGGTCGTGGCGCGCGCACGCATCGGCGAACAGCAGGCGCGTCCGCGCGACGCGATCAGCGCCTTGCTGTTCGTTCCGGCGCGCGGCCTGTGGGTCGGTACCGCCGCCGGCATCGAATTGATGGATCCGGCCGATGGCAAGCGCCGCGAACTCTACCGTTTCCCGGTCGGCAGCAGTTCCCCACGGGTCTTCCAGTTCCAGCTTTCCGGCGATGGTGCCGTATGGGCGGCTACCTCGTCAGGTCTATTGCGCTTCGCCACGAAATCCGACGTCGCACAGCCGATCGCCGCCGGCGCGCTGCCCCTGGCCTTGTGCGCGCTGGTCGGGAATGATGGCGAGGTTTACGCCGGCGGCACCGACGGCCTGTTCCGTGTCGATGTCAACGCCGATTCGGTGCAACGCCTGTGGCCAGGCACGATCCCGGCTCCGGGCATGGCCCAGGTGCGCGCCATGGTTCGCGACCAGCGCGGCCGCTTGTGGCTGTCGACTTTCGGCACGGGCCTGACAATTTACGATCCTGCCGACGGGAGAACCGAGTTCCTGCGCAGCGATGGTCGCATACCCGGCACGCTGCCCGACGATTACGTGACGACGCTGCTTATCGACCGTTCCGGGCTACTGTGGGCTGGCGGCAGCATCGGCGGCGTGGCGACCGCGCAGCCGACCGGCACCACATTCAGTTATGCCATGGATCCCGCCCCCGGCCGCGGCCAGATGGGCAACAGCATCCGCTCCGTGCTCGAGGACAACCAGGGCCGACTGTGGTTGGGCACCGACGGCGACGGGTTGAAACGCTACGATCCGGCGCGCGATACGTTCGAGTATTTCGACGGCCTGTTTGGCAATGCGTCCGCGACGGCGCGCGACGATCTGTTCCCGGGCGTCTACGTGTTCGCTCTGGCGCATGCCGGTGGCGATGCCCTGTGGGTCGGTACCAATCACGGGGCATTCCATTTCGATCCAGCCAAGCGCCAGGCCACGCCGGCGGCGGTCGACACCGAACACGGCAACGGCTTGCCGGGTCTGGCCGTGCGCTCGGTATTGCCGGCACGCGATGGCAGCGTGTGGTTCGGTACCGTCGGCCAGGGTCTCGCGCACTGGTTCCCCGCGACAGCGGGCCAGCCTGCGCACTGGCAGCAGTTCCGCCATCGCGCCAGCGAGACCGACAGCCTCGCCAGCGATACCGTCATAAGCCTGTTGCAGGACAGCGACGGTCGCGTCTGGATCGGCACCACCGACGGCCTCAGCGGCTTCGATCCGGAAAAAGGCAGCCTGCGCACGTTCCGGCACGATCCGTCCAACCCGGATTCGCTGTCCGACAATCTCATCCGCAGCCTGCTGCAGAGCGGCGATGGCACTTTGTGGATTGGCACGCAGAGCGGACTGGACCGCGTCGACCTGCCCGATGCGGATTCGCTGCGCTTCATCCATTATTCGAAGATCAGCGGCCTGCCAAGCGCGACCATCTACGGCCTGCTCGAGGACGCCCACCACAATATCTGGCTGAGTACCAACCGCGGCATCGCCACCTTCAATCGCGCGCTCGGCGCATTCATGGCCTTTTCCCTGCGCGATGGATTGCAGGGCTTCGAATTCAACAGCGGCGCAGCGTACGCACGCGCCAATGGCGAGCTCGTATTTGGCGGATTGCACGGCATCAACCGTTTCCATCCGGACGCCATCGGCCACGACACCTACGCGCCGCCCGCGGCGATCACTGCGGTGCGCATCGGCGATACCAAGACGGACATGCCGGTATCCGCCTCCGGCTTGCGCATGCGCCAGGGCGAGCGTGTCGTGCGTTTCGACTTCGCCGCACTCGACTATGCCGCCCCGTCGCGCAACCGTTTCGTTTACCGACTCGAGGGTTTCGATCCGGCGTGGATCGACGCTGGCACGCGCCACGAAGCGGTGTACACGAACCTGCCTGCCGGCAATTACACGTTCCAGGTGCGCGCCGCCAACAGCGATGGCGTGTGGAACCAGAATCCGGTCAGCTTGAACTTGGGCGTGACCCCCCCGTGGTGGGCGACGGCGGCGATGAAGACCACGTATCTGGCGCTTGCCGCGCTTGCCTTGCTTGGATTGTGGATCGTCTACCGCCTGCGCCATCAACGCGAAGCGCGGCATGCGCGCGAATTGCGCGAACGCGAAGATCGCCTGCGCCTGGCGCTGTGGGGGTCGGGAGACGAGTTCTGGGACTGGGACGTCCAGCGCGGCCAGTTGTACCGGTTCGGCGCCGACCAGTTGATCGGCGGCCAGCAGGAGGAATCCCTGCCGCAAGACACCTGGAAGAACCAGGCCGTGCATCCGGACGACTTGGCGCAGGTGGAAAAGCGTGCCTACGACCATCTGGCCGGACGCACCGACCACTTCGAATCCGAACACCGCATCCGCAACGCGCAGGGCGACTGGACCTGGGTGCTGTCGCGCGGCAAGGTGGTCGACCGCGACAGCAACGGCCGCGCGCTGCGCATTTGCGGCACCGCGCACAACATTACCGAGGCGCGCAAGGCCGACCGCGAACGGCGCATCGCCGGCGAGGTGATCGACAGCATGAACGAAGCGGTTTCGGTGACCGACCTCGATTTCAACTTCGTCTCGGTCAATCGCGCGTTCATGCGCATGACCGGATACACCGAGGCCGAGTGCATCGGCCAGCCCGCGCAGATCCTCAACAGCGCCAAGTACTCGCCCGACGTCTTCCGCACGATGCGCGAGGAATTCGCGCGCAACGGCCACTGGCGCGGCGAGCTGTGGCAGCGGCGCCGCGACGGCGAGGATTTCCTGGCATGGCTCGAAGTAAGTCAGGTCCGGGACGACGCCGGACAAGTCACGAACTACGTCGGCGTGATGAATGACATCACCGACCGCAAGCGCGCCGAGCAGGAGCTGCGTTACCTGGCCAACTACGACACCCTGACCGGACTGCCGAACCGCACGCTGCTGGGCGAGCGCCTCGCGCATGCCGTGATCCGCGCGCGGCGCACCTCGCGCAAGGTCGCCGTGCTGTTCCTGGACCTGGACCGCTTCAAGCACGTCAACGATTCGATGGGCCACGCCGCCGGCGACCGCGTGCTCAAGGCCGTCGGCGAACGCCTGTGCGAAAAAGTCCGCGAATCGGCCACCGTTGCGCGCCTGGGCGGAGATGAGTTCACGGTCGTGCTCGAAGACGTGCAACACACCGACCAGGTGCAGCGCGTTGCCAGCGATCTGCTCGATGTCTTCACCACGCCACTCACGCTGGACAGCGGCCAGGAAGTCATCATCTCTCCCTCGATCGGCATCAGCCTTTATCCGGACCATGCCCAGGTGCCGACGGACCTGCTCAAGTTCGCTGACACCGCGATGTACCACGCCAAGGAACAAGGCCGCAACATGTACCAGGTGTACACGCCGGAAATGGACGCGATCACGCGCCAGCGCGCGAACATGCTGGCCGGTTTGCGCCTGGCGCTGGAGCGCGGCGAACTGAGCCTGGTGTTCCAGCCGATGCTCGCCCTCGACGAAGGCCGCATCACCGGCGTCGAAGCGCTGCTGCGCTGGAACAGCGCCGAATTCGGCGCGGTTCCGCCGAGCGTGTTCATCCCGCTGGCCGAAGAGGCGGGTCTGATCGAGCGCATCGGCGAATTCGTCCTGCACCGCGCTTGCGTGCAGCTGCGCCAGTGGCAGGACCACGGTCTGTCGGGCATCACCATGTCGGTCAATCTTTCCGCGTTGCAACTGCTGCGCGACGAGCTAACCCAGCGCCTGTGCGAAATCCTGGCCGAGGCACAGATCGAACCCCAGCACCTGGAACTGGAGTTGACCGAAAGCGTGCTGATGGCCAATCCCGAACGCGCCATCCACACGCTCGACCGCCTGCACGCGGTCGGCGTGGCCATCGCGATCGACGATTTCGGTACCGGCTATTCCTCGCTCAGTTACCTTAAACGCCTGCCCATCGACCGCCTCAAGATCGACCGCAGTTTCGTCGGCGACATCACTACCGACCCGGACGACGAGGCGATTACCAAGACCATCATCACGATGGCGCATTCGCTGGGGCTGGACGTCGTCGCCGAAGGCGTGGAGACGCTGGAGCAGCTCGAATACCTGCACGAGCAGGGCTGCGACGAAATCCAGGGCCATTGGCTATCCATACCACTGGACGCAGCCTCCTGCTTCACCTTTATCCGCGAATTCGAGCGCAGCCGGCCGCCGGCAAGGTCGCGGCTGACCGTGCGTTGACCCTGCCCGCCCGCCCGCCTATAGTCCCGCCATGTCCAATGCCAATCCCGCCCTGAACGAACTGCACGAGGTCAGCGGACGCATCGACCGCCTGCTCGAATTGTGCCGCCGCCTGGCCGAGGAAAACCGCAGCCTGCGCCTGAGCCAGGATCAGCTCGCCGCGGAGCGTTCGAACCTGCTCGCGAAAAACGAACAGGCGCGCACGCGCGTCGAAGCAATGATCGCGCGCTTGCGCTCCCTGGAGAACGGGGCATGAGCGGCGAGGGGCCGATCGCGGTCAGCATCCTGGATCGGGAATTCCTCATCGGCTGTACGCCGGAGGAGCGCCCAGGCCTGATCGCGGCGGCAGGCTATCTCGACGGCAAGATGCGCGAAATCCGCGAGCATGCCCGTTCCGCCGGCGTCGATCGCATCGCCGTGATGGCGGCATTGAACATCGCTCACGAACTGATTCAGCTGCGCCAGCATCGCGACACCCACGATGGTACGTTGGCACAACATCTGCAAATGTTGCGCGCCAAGCTTGATGGTGTGCTTGCAACGTCGGTAAAATGATCGTGCGTCCCCTGCGGTGTGCGAGAGCGCATCCAACCATATTGCCTTGTTCCTATATACGACCCCGGGGTGGCAGTGTTCGAGTCCGTGTGCATGTCCGCCATGAGCGGAAAGCCTGACGACCGGCGAGCCATCCCACCTGATCCTCGGGATCAAGGTCGTTCGGTGTGCAACGGCATCGCGGAGGGCGCGCTTTTTTTTCCTCGCGCTCGCTGCGCGTGAACCGCGATCCCGACCGCACCCCCTTGCGCGAACGCTTGCGCAGGCAGCGTGCGCAATTGCCTGCCAGCGAGCGCATCTCCGCAGCCACCGCACTGGCGGCAACGCTGGAACAGCTTCCTGAATTCCTCGTCGATGCTCGTATCGCCGGCTACTGGGCGGTGCGCGGCGAGATGCCGCTGCACGC
>DASTAL010000042.1:0-19290 GCA_035712685.1 Rudaea sp.
GCCGACCATTCACCCAATGCCCAGTTCAGGCGCAGGGTCGAACGGATGCGCGGAATGCCACTGTCGTGCACCTCGATACCGACGCCATCCGGCTCGGACAGACCCGTGGTCGTGTCGACCGCGCTGTACTTGTCGACGTAGGTGTTCTGCCAGCTCGCGCCGAAGCGGCCCCAGCCGGTTTCCGGACCGACCCAGGTCACGCCGAAGTCGAAGCCCTGCGTCTCCACGCGGCCGAGGTTGCCCAGCGTGTCGTTGAGGAAGGCGACGTAGCCGGCGGCGTTGCGGTCCTGCACGCTGCAGAACACGGGATCCAGCGTCTCCGCGCAGCGGTTGAGCAGGGTCTGCGCGTCCTTGGCCTGGATCGCGTCCTTGACGTTGATCTTGTACCAGGTCAGCTCGAAGTCGAGCTTTTGCGACCAGGCGGTGTTCTCGGCCCAGGACGGGCTATACACGCCGCCCAGGGTCGTGTTGCGCGATTTTTCCGGCTGCAGGTTGCGGTTGCCGCCGGTCAGCACCGAGATCTGCGAGTTCGACTGTTCGAACGTCGACGGATCCGGCACGCCAAGGGTCTTGCAGTTCGCCGCCACGGTCGGGCTCGCGATCGGGCTGTCGGCGTTGCACGGATCGGTCAGGGTCGCGTCGAAGCGCGAGAACGTGCCGTACAACTCGCCGATCGACGGCGCACGGAAGCCCTGCGCCCAGGTGCCGCGGAAAGTCAGGTCGTCGTTCAACTGCCAGCGGAATCCGACCTTGCTGTTGGTGGTGCTGCCGAAGGTCGAGTAATCCGAGTAGCGCGAGGCGACGTCGACGTTCAGCGCCTTGGCGAACGGTGCGTCCGCAACCAGCGGTGCGTTCAATTCGACGTAGAACTCGTCGACGTTGTAGCCGCCCGCCGTCGGCTTGGACGGCACGCCATTGGAATCCCCGGCAGTCACGACCGCATCCGGCTGGTAGGTACCGGACAGGTTGCGATGCTCGTAGCCGGTGGCGAAGTCGAGCGCGCCGGCCGGAAGCTGGAACAGGTCACCGGACAGGTTGGCGGTGACAACACCTAGCGCCTGATGGCTGGTGTCATGCTCGTGATACAGGATGTAGTTGAGCATGTCCGGCGTCAGCGTGCCCGGTCCACCGAACAGGTTGATCGGCACGCAGCTCGGATCGGCCTGGCACGCGGCCAACGGACCGACGCCTTCGGCGATATGCGCCATGTTGTAGGTGCCGGTGACGTCCTGGTCGGCGTTGTTGTCCGCACGAACCACGTTCACGTCCCAGTTGAAATTGTGCTCGTTCCAGCCGAAGCTGCCGGTCAGGCCGGTCGCGAAATAGCGCGTATCGACCTGCTGGCTGAAGATGCGCGGGCCGCCCTCGATCGGCCGCCGGCCGAGGCCGAAGTCCGGACTGTTCGAATCCAGCGTGAAACCGAACGGATTGTACGGATTGGTCTTGTCGATGCTGACCGTGTAGCAGCGGTCGATCAGGAAGCAGAACGCCTGGCCGAGGAAGATCGGCTCGGGCGCGGCCTGGTTCACCGATTTGCGCGTGTTGTACAAGCCCTTCAGGTACCAGTGGATGTCGTCGGTGAGCTTGTAGTCGGTCTGGGCGAAGAAACCGGTGCGCTCCGACGGCGTCAGCAACAGGTTGTACGGCGCGAAATTGAAACGATCCGCACTGGTGAAGTGATGGTAGCCGTCGGGGAAATTCTGCAGGCCGTTCGCGCCGGCTACGCCATTCGCGGTGATGCTGCAGAAGCCATCCGAACAGATCGTGGTTCCATCCGAACGTACCACGTCGCCGCCGCCCGGCACATCGAACAGGACACGCGTGTACGGCGTGGCCGACGAACAGTTGGACAGGCCCGTCCCGGGGACGCAGGCGTCGCTGGAACGCGCCCAGTCGGCCGAACTGATGCGGTTCTGCTTGTAATGGCTGATGTCGACGAAGAAGCTGTAGCGGTCGCCTTTGCCACCGAAGGAAATGTCGCCGTTCGCGGTCTTGCCGTCACCCACCGAATAATCGCCGTAGTAGGCGTGCAGCGCTCCGCCGTCCTGACCCTTCTTGGTGATGATGTTGATCACGCCGGCGATCGCGTCCGAGCCGTACAGCGCCGACGCGCCGTCGGTAAGGATTTCGATGCGATCGACGACGCCCGCCGGAATCGTGTTCAGGTCCACCGCGGCGGAGACGCCCGAAGCCGAGGATTCGTTCACCCAGCGCAGGCCGTCGACGAGGATGAGCGTGCGCTTGGCGTTGAGATTGCGCAGGGAAATCGTGGTCGAGCCCGAACCCACACCCGAGCCGTCTGGCGCGAAACCGAAGTTGCCGGCCGAATTGAATTTGGTGTTGAGTGCCGAGCCGCTCACGGACAACTGCTGGATCACGTCGCCGATCGAGGCCAGGCCGGTCTGCGCGATGTCGCGCGCGCTGATCGTGACCACCGGCGTCTGGTCGGCCATTTCGGCCTTCTTGATGCGCGAACCGGTGACTTCGATGGCTTCGAGCTTCTGCACATCGTCGCCCGGCTTGTTCTGGGCCAGGACCGGCGTGGCGACCGTGGACAGGATCAAGCCGCCAAGTGCGGCGGATATGCCGGCGGCAAGCAGACGCGGGTTGAAGCGAGTCATACACAACCTCCTCAGGTTAAGGATTCAATGGAACCCATGCGAGATTCCGGCCCGCGTTCCCCGGGCCGGAAGTGTAAAAAAAGTGTAATGATCTGTTGATCATGGCACATGCGCCCACGCTTTGGCTAGGGTGTCGGTAGACGAGGCCTTGCACTCCCCATTCCGCTAAACTTTGCCATGTACCGCGTACCGCAAAAACATGTTTAGACGTCCATACTTGCACACTGTTTCGTTGATTTGCGTACTCGCCGCCCTGCACATGCCGCTGGCGGCCCGGGCCGACGATCTGGCCAATCAGCGCGCCCGTTTCCCTCTGGTCTGGGAGGCGGCACAACACGGCCCGGCCGGGGCATGGCGCAAGCTGGCCCCCGGACTGGAAAGCTATCCGTTATTCCCCTACCTGGAACTGGCGTCCCTGCAACGGCGTATCCAGGACGTGCAGTCGCCGGAAGCGCAAAAATTCCTCGCCGCCTGGCCGGACTCGTTGCCGGCGAAATTGTGGCGCGAGGCCTACCTCGCCGAACTTGCGCGCCGCGGCAGCTGGCGCGACTTTCTGCATTTGTATACTCCGGATGGCGCGAGTACCGCGCTGCAATGCCACGCGGCGCACGCGCGCATCGCGCTCGGCGAGAAAGTGGATTTCCACGCCGATGTTGAACCGTTGTGGCTTTCCGCACAGCCGCTGCCGGATGCCTGCGATGCGGTGTCCGCCTGGGCCAGCGACAAGCTGACCTCCGCGCTGATCTGGCAGCGCATCGACCTGGCCGCCGGCGCCGGCCACGCGGGACTGGTCGATGCGCTCGCGGCCATGCTCGATGGCGGCGCCCGTGCGGACGCGCAGCGCATCGCCGCCGCAATCCGCGATCCGGCGGGCACGCTCGACAAGGCTGCCGCATGGCCCGACACCGCGCGTACCCGGCAAGCGGCAGCCGTCGCGTTCGCGCGCCTGGCACGGCGCGACAGCGACTCCGCCGAATCGCTATGGGCCAAACTGTCCGCACATTTTCATTTCGATGCGGACCAGCGCGGCAGCATCCTGCGCACGATCGCGATCCAGCGCGCCTCGAGCTACGCGCCGGATGCACTGCAGCGCCTGGTCGCGCTGCCTGCCGCCGCGTACGACGACACCAGCCGCGAATGGCGCGTGCGCACGGCCGTGGCCATGCAGGACTGGAAGGCCGCGCTCGCCGCACTCGACGCGATGAGCGATGCGCAGAAGTCCGACGCGCGCTGGCGCTATCTGCGCGCGCGCGTGCTGGTGAAGCTCGAGCACAGCGACGAAGCCACGCCGATTTTCGCGTCGGTCGCACGCGAAGCGAACTTCCACGGCTTTCTCGCCGCGGACTCGCTCAAGCTGCCGTACACGATCTGTCCGCAGCAGATCGAAGCGGACCCTGCCATCGACAAGCAACTGCGCCGGCAGCCGGACCTGGCGCGCGCCTTCGAATTCTTCGCCATCGACCGCCTGCCGCAGGCGCGGCGCGAATGGGATTTCGCCCTGTCGCGGCTGGACGGCGCGCAGCGCAAGCAGGCGATCGTGCTGGCGTCGGATCGCGGCTGGCACGACCGCGCCGTCTACGCGCTCAACCGCGGCGATGACCTGCGTTATTACGACCTGCGCTTTCCGCTGGCACGCCGCGCCGACATCGTGCGCGACGCGCGCAGCGCCGGCATCGACCCGGCCTGGGCCTACGCCATCATCCGCGCCGAAAGCGCCTGGACCACCGATGCGCGCTCCGGCGCCGACGCGTTCGGCCTCATGCAGCTGCTGCCGGGCACGGCGAAGCATCTGGCCCGGCAACTGGGTGTCTCGTTTTCCGGCGCGGCCGCATTGTTCGACCCGGATCTGAACATCCGCCTCGGCACGCAATACCTCGGCAACATGGCGCTGCGTTACGACGGCAGCCCGTGGCTCGCCAGCGCGGCCTACAACGCCGGCCCCGATCCGGTCGGACGCTGGATCGACGCCCGCGATTCGCTCGATCCGGATTTCTTCATCGAAACGATTCCGTACAAGGAAACCCGCGAATACGTGGCGCGCGTGCTCGCCTTCGCGGTGATCTACGACTGGCGCTTGAACGGCAAGGTGCTCCCGCTCGCCTCGCGCTTGCCGCGCATCGGCCAGGTCCATTCGCCGCCGCCCGCCGATGCGCCGCGCAAGGAGGTGGTGTGTCCGGCGAACCCCGCATCGCCGGAAGTCGCCCCGCTTTCCGCGCCGCCAACGGCAAATGCAAGACGCTCCGGTTTTTGAGATGATCGGATCGGGGGACGCTTGCAACAGGAGATTTCCATGCGGAGCCAAACATTAAGGAGGGCATCCTATTTCTGTATCTCCCTAGCATTCTCCTGTTGGCATGTTGCGCTTGCAGACGCGCCGGCAACTCCAGTTTTCGGCGAACAGTGGCGCAACATCCTTGGCGTCGATTCATTGGCTGCCAGCGGCATCGCCGTGGCGGACGTGAACGACGACGGAAATCCGGATTTCGTTTTCACCGGCACTCGCAACGCCGACACACTCCTGTTTGTTCTATCGCAGGGGCCAGGCGGAAACATCGGCATCGCGCAGGCCTTGGCCCTTCCGGATGCGGCGAACATCGTTCGCGTGCTCCCAGCCACGGTTGGCGGCACGGCGCACATTTACACCATCGCCTCCGACGGTACCGTACGCGACTATTCGGGCTGGCCCTTGGCCGAACAAAATGAATTCACGGTTGCGACGAGCCCGGTCTTTGCCACGATCGGCGATCTCACGGGGGGCGGCAGCAATAGCCTTCTGGTGCTGACGTCGGGCTCCCTGTATGCCTACGCAGCCAGCGACGGTTCACCGCAATGGAGTTATCCCGTCTCGGGTGCGACTGAAGTTGCCATGGCGCAACTCGACGCCGATGCGGCATCGGAAATCATCCTGAATACGACCCCTGGTCTCGTCATCGATGGCCTGACACAGGTTACCGACTGGCAATACATCGATGGTTTCGGTTCCCACCTCGCCACCGGTCATGCACTTGGAGACACTACAACGCAATTTGCTGGTGCGACTTCGTGGTCTTCTTTTTCGGTATTTCGCGGTGCTCCGTGGTCGCCCCTGTGGAGTGCGGGAAACTCCAACGGCGGCATAGCGGCGTTGGCGTTCGCAAACCTCGACAACAATAATCGTGACGTCATCCTCGAAGGTGACGCGCAATGGGGTTCGGTCAACGCCTACGACACCAGCACGCAGCAATTGCGCTTCTCGATCCACAATCCGGGCTGGGGCGTCAATGCCGTCGCCGCCGCAGATGTGAGGGGCAACGGGATTCCGGAAATCGCATTCGGCGCGACGCAGGCGTATGGCGCCGTGGCGGCGCAAGTCGTCAATAGTCGCAGTGGGCAGATAGACTGGTCCTTCACCCCACAGTACGGCGTGTTTTCGCCCGTAGCACTGGGCGACGTCGACGGTGACGGTCACGACGAGATCGTCATTGCCGGCAATAATGGTAACGACTACGGTCCGATCGAGATCTTCGACGCCGATACCGGTGTATTGAAGTGGCAATCGCCCTCATTCATCGGCAATGCAAATGACCCTTTTTACATCTCCACCGCCCGGATCTTGTTGATACCGCATACCAGTGATGCCGCGATGGACATCGTACTGGCAGGGTCCTCGATTTATGACGGACGCATTACGGTCTTGGACGGTACGACCAAAACCGTAAAATTGCAGATCGGCAGTTATTCAAGTGGCCCCATGCAGTCCCGGTATCTGATGGATGCCGCGCTAGTCGATTTCGATAACGACGGCGTACCGGATTTTGTCGCAGCGACCGAGCCCAGCAGTACCGGTGCCAGTGGCGCCGAACTGCAGGTATTTTCCGGTATCGATGGCCACCCGCTCTGGACCTCCGTCCAGATGGGGTCAGGCTTCGCAAACATCGACAGCGTGCTGGTCACCGGTCCCGCGTCTTCGTCATCCAGCGAACTGATCGCCGTGTTGCCCGGCAGCCTGCGTGCCTACAACATCCAGACGAAACTGCTCGACTGGACGCTGCTCGCCAGTGCCGACGGCGCCACGTTCATACCGAATGGCGTGAACGGTGCCGAAATTGCGGTTTTCCAGACGAGCGGCGCCGTGACTTTTTACGATGCGACAACGCAAGCGTATCTGCGCGGCTTTACGTTGCCCTCTCCGGTAAACGCAATCAGGGCCATGAACGGCGACGCCCATGATCTGTTGATTGCCGTCAATGGCGCACTCGATCTGGTCGACGGCGAAACCGGAACCGTCATCGCGAGTACCGCCGGCCTGGGTTCCAGCTTGGGGCAAGGCAATCAGCTCGCGGCGATCAGCCGTGGCGGCGGAATCTGGAAAGTGGCGTCCGGCGATCAATTCGGTGTTGCGCGCCATCAACTCGCATTCGACCGCATCTTCATGGATGGTTTTGGCAACTGACGACGGCTCGGTCGCCCGTCTTCACTGCCCCACAATCTGCGGCTTCATCGGCACGAGCAGGGCGAGCAGCCGGTTCTGCTGCGCCAGCGGCACCTTGCCTTCATCCATCGCCGCGACCAGGTCGCCCATGAACGCGCTGAAATCGGCTTCGGTGAGATTCAGGCCGCTGTGCGCTTCTTCCATGCTGCGTCCACTGTAGACGCACGGCCCACCGGTCGCCGCACACAACTGCTCGATCACGAGCCGGCGCAGATCCGCATGATCGACGTGCGCGAACAGGGTGTTGATGCGCGCATCCGCGTTCAATCGCACCAGGAACAGGTCGACGACCTGGGTGATGCCCGCCGTCCCGCCCAACTCGCGGTAGAGCGCGTCCTTTGCCGCTGGCGCGGGGTGCGTAGCGGAGCCGGCACAGCCGAGCAGGCTCACGACGATCAAGGCCAGCAATGCGGTTCTCATGGGCGGACTCCGAGGCGAGCGGCGCAGTCTGCCGACCCTGGCATGCAGACGGCGTGAAGGCGCGACGATGCCGCATAATGCGCGCATGAAAACCTATCTGGTCGGCGGCGCGGTACGCGATCGCCTGCTCGGCCTGCCCGTCAAGGATCGCGATCATGTCGTCGTCGGCGCTACGCCCGAGGCGATGTTGCGTGCCGGATTCAAGCCCGTGGGCAAGGATTTCCCCGTGTTCCTGCATCCGCAAACGCAGGAGGAATACGCGCTGGCGCGCACCGAGCGCAAGACCGGCCGCGGCTACCACGGATTCGCGTTCGACACCGATCCGACCGTGACGCTGGAAGACGACCTGCGCCGTCGTGACCTGACCATCAACGCGATCGCACAGGACGACGATGGCACGCTGATCGATCCGTTCGGCGGCGCGGCGGATCTGCGCGCAGGCATCCTGCGCCATGTATCGCCGGCCTTCGCCGAAGATCCGGTGCGCGTCCTGCGCGTGGCGCGATTTGCCGCGCGCTATGCCGAACGCGGATTCCGCATCGCCGCTACTACGCAGGAACTGATGCGCGTGATGGTGCGCGATGGCGAAGTTGATCATCTGGTTCCGGAGCGCGTGTGGGCGGAAACGCGCAAGGCGCTGGCCGAGCGCGCGCCGAGTGCCTTCGTGCGCACGTTGCGCGATTGCGGTGCGCTCGCGCGCATCATGCCCGAGGTCGACGCGCTCTATGGCGTGCCGCAGCGCGCCGAATTCCACCCCGAGATCGACACCGGCGTGCACACCGAGATGGTGCTGGATGTGGCCGCGCGCATCGCTCCCGGCGATGCGCTGATCGGCTGGTGCGCGCTGACCCACGATCTGGGCAAGGCGTTGACGCCCACAGCCGAATTGCCTTCGCATCGCCGTCACGAACAGCGCGGCCTCGCGCCGCTGCGCGCGCTGGCGGCACGTCTGAAAGTGCCGGCCGAGTATGCCGCCCTCGCCGCGAGCGTATGCCGCCTGCACCTGCTCGCCCACACCGCGTTCGAGCTGCGCCCGGCGACCGTGCTTGAATTGTTCGAAAGGCTCGACGCCTTCAGGCAGCCCAAGCGTCTGCCGCAATTCCTCATCGCCTGCGCCGCCGACAAGCGCGGGCGCGCGGGCATGGCCGAGAGCGATTATCCGCAGGCACGCTATATCACCGCCCTGTTCCATGCCGCGCTGGAACCCAGGGCGCAAGCCTTGCTCGATGCTGGCCTGCGCGGCCCGGAACTCGGCAAGGCGTTGCGTGAAGAGCGGCGCAAGGCAATCGCCGCCGCGATCCGCGCGCACAAAAAAAATCCCGCGACCTGAGCCGCGGGATTCGCTGGATCGTTTCAGCTGTCGCTACGGGCGGCAGCCGTCAAAGCCGTCGCTGAAGACGAAGTTCGTGTTGGAAGCGACATTGAACGTGCTCGACGCCGCCGTCGGTGGACTTGCACCGGGCGCCGCCGACAGGCTCACGCCACTGGCCACGGTCATGAACGATTGCGTGGTGGCGAACGACACGGCACCGCCATTCAGCGCCTGCGTGCCGCCGAGCACCGTTCCACCGCACGATCCTGCCGTCAGTGATACCAGTGTCGTGTTGTCGGCAACGACCTGATTGTTGAACGCGTCGTACTCGGTCACTGTCACCGTGCCCAACGTCTGGCCTTGCACGATGTCGCCCGGCACCGGCGTGAACGCCAGATGGTCGGGGGATGCCGCCAAGACCTTGAACGAATTGCTCGTGGCGTTCAACGCACCGTCCGCCGCACCCAACGTGTACGTGCCCGCCACCGTCAGCACGGCGTCGGCGAACGTCGCTTTGCCGCTGGCATCGGTGGTCTGCGGATTCGTGATCGACGCGAATGCCGCCGCCGGACCCGAAGCCACGGTCAGCGAGACGCTTTCACCGGCGACCGGATTGCCAGCGACATCGGTTACCGTGGCGACGATCGCCGGGCTGTTCGACATGCCGGCCAACGCGTCGCTGGGCTGTTGCGTGAAGGCGATGTTCGCCGCGGGACCGACCACGATGTTGAATGCGTTGCTCGTCGCGCCCGTCAGTCCGGTGCTTGCCGCTGTCAGCGTGTAACCGGTGCCGACCTTGTTGAGAGACAGGTTGCTGAAGGTCGCCACGCCATTGACTGCATTCGTGGTCGCGGTGCCGCCCAGCGTGGAACTGCCGGGATTCGTGCCGATGGCAAGCGTGATCGATGCCGTGCTGCCCGTGACCACGTTGCCGTTCGCGTCCTGCACCTGCACGGTCACTGCCGGCGTGATGCTCGCGCCGGCCGCGGTGTTGGTCGGCTGCTGGCCGAACACGAGCTTGGTCGCCGTGCCGGCCACGATGTTGAATGCGTTGCTCGTCGCTCCCGTCAGTCCGGTGCTTGCCGCCGTCAGCGTGTAGCCGGTGCCGACCTTGTTGAGCGACAGGTTGCTGAACGTCGCCACGCCGTTGACCGCATTCGCGGTCGCGGTGCCGCCCAGCGTGGAACTGCCGGGATTCGTGCCGATCGCAAGCGTGATCGATGCCGTGCTGCCCGTGACCACGTTGCCGCTCGCATCCTGCACCTGCACGGTCACTGCCGGCGTAATGCTCGCGCCGGCCGCGGTGTTGGTCGGCTGCTGGCCGAACACGAGCTTGGTCGCCGGGCCGATGGCGACGCAGCCCGGGAACTTGAACGAACCGATGCGAGTGCGCCAGTTGCTGCTGTTGCCGTTTGCCTGACTGTCATAGTACAGATTGGTGTACCAGAACGTGCAGTCGTCAGACGGATCCACGCTCATTGCCGAGTAGTCACCCCAGCGATGGATCGCTGTAGCAGAAAGGCTGCCCGGACCGTTTATCTGTGAGCCGGAACCCGCTTGCAGCACCGTTTCCGTTTGTGGCAGGGTGTTGGCTGGGTCCCCGGCCAGTCGCCCGGCATAGTACAAACCCGGGAAATTCGGACTAGTACCGTTCGAACGGCTGTAGCCGATCGCCATGTTGCCCTGTCCATCCACGGCCAAGCTTGGCATCCAACGGTACAGCGTAGTGTCAGGGGCAAATATCTGTTGCTGCAGCGGCGACGTTGCAACGACACCACCGCTCACATCGATCTGTGCCCACTGTGGCCGCACCTGGGTAGAGGGATTGGCCGCCCGCGTTGAATGCACCACCCACAGCGATTCGGCCGCACCGATCTTTCGGTACTGCACCTTCTGCATCAGGCGATCACCCAGCGAATCGAGAGTGTTAGTCGTATTCGGTTGCGGAACGATGTTCTGGCCGGGCCGCGTGTAAGTTGTCTGGCTGACGTTTGTCGCCGTTCCCAATGTACCTCCACCCCCGCAATTAGCGCCTGGAGTGAACTTGCGGACCTCGAAACGAAGGGCAACCAGTGACTCGTTGACGAAATAGGCTGACGTTCCCACTGGCGGCATCGATCCGACGCTTGTTCCGAGCAAATTCGCCGGAAACATGCTGAAGAGCGTGCTGTTGGATATGAAGCCAATCGAACCGGTCAGCGCCGCCCCGGCGTACATGTTTGCGGTATTGAACGACGCAAAAATCGGACCGGCATAGGTGCCGGTAGCGTTGTTGAACCCATTGAAACCGCCGTAGAGACAGCCATCGTTCCAGAGGCCGAACTTGCCGTAGTCGTTGAACGTATTATCCGGCGGTTGCCCCACCGCTCCCGTATCCATCTTGACGGCATATAGCCACCAGCCGCCGGAAACCGGATCGTTGCTCTTGGATACGGCGAAACACTGATAGAAAGGCTTGATTGGATTGAAGCTGGCATCCACCGCGAACGCGAAATTCGTGAGAATCCAGCGATGCGCGACCGCGTCGTACAACACCACTGGATCGCCTTGGTTGTTGTTGTCGCAGGGAGTACCGGTAGTTGCGCCACTCCACAGCCAATCTTCGGTGAATGCCGCCAAACGCGCGCCAGTGGACTTGTTGTAGATGGCGAAGGCGTCATTGACAGCCTGGATATAAACAGTTTCGCCCACATCGCCATTGGTATCCGGCGGCCAACCCGCACCGGCAGTGGTCCCACCTGGAGTCCCATCGGTGACATTTTCGTCAAAACCCAGGCCGGCAAAATTCGCACTGGGTGCGGGCATGGGAGCGAATGCAGCCTGCGGCACGCCAGGACTGTCCGGCATGCTCGTGCCCGGAGGCTGCACACCTTCAGGCTCGTCAAAGTCGTTCCACGCGTGGAGATATCGCGGGACGTGGATATGTGGGCGATGCTGATCGCGCACGTCGCCGACAAACTCCGCCGGATAAACCGGAAGCATGTCGGACGTGCGCACTTGTCCATTGCCCGGCTGGGCATGAGCGCTTGCCGCCAACAGACTAATCAAGACCCACAATGACGAAAGGAACGCGCTTCCCGACACGCGCGTGTTGAGCACAGAATGCGATTTGAACATGACACCAAACCTGAAATGAATACCCGCCCCGCGCAGGCAAACGTAGCCGTCTTGGCGAGTAAGAACCGTGCCTCCGATGGAGGCGCCCCTGTTGGCGCGCGACTATACGGACAAGCCGAAACGCTGACAACACAATCGAGCGGTTGTACGGACAACCATGGCTCGGCGTCCTTCTTCGAAACGCCGCCTGTCCCGATTCGAGCTCGGCCAAAAAAAACCCGCGGCCTGGGCCGCGGGATTTGTGCGTGCAACGCGAGTCGTGATTCCTACGGCCGGCAGTCGTCGAAACCGCCCGCGAAAATGATGTCCGTGTTGGAAGCGACGTTGAACGTGCTCGACGCCGCCGTCGGTGGACTGGCACCGGCCGCCTCGAGACTGACGCCGTTCGCGATCGTCATGAACGACTGCGTCGTGTTGAACGTCACCACGCCGCCGCTCAATGTCGCCGTGCCCAACGTCGTGCCGCCGCAGGATCCCGCCGTCAGCGATACCTGCGTGGTGTTGTCGGAAATGACCTGATTGTCGAAGGCGTCGTACTCGGTCACCGTCACACTGCCCAGCGTCTGGCCCTGCATGATGTCGCCCGGTGCAGGCGTGAACGCAAGGTGGTCGGGGGATGCCGCCACGATGTTGAACGAATTGCCCGTAGCCATCAGCGCGCCATCGGTCGCGCTCAACGTGCCGCTGCCGGTCTTGTCCAGCGACACATTGTTGAACGTCGCGTCGCCGTTCCCGTCCGTGGTCTGCGGACTCGTCGCCGTGAGCGTCGACCCAGCGAAACCGCTGGCCACCGCCAATGCCACGCTCTCGCCGGCCACCGCGTTGCCCGCGCCATCCATGACGTGCGCCACCAGCGTGATCGGCGAGCCCGCTGGCACATCCGCGTTGGTCGTCGGCTGCGTGGTGAACGCGATTGCCGCGGCCGCGCCGGCCACGATGTTGAACGCGCTGCTGTCGGCCGGCGTCAGGCTGGCGTCGGTTGCATGCAGGGTGTAACCGGTTCCGGCCTTGTCGACCGACAAGCCACTGAACGTCGCCACGCCGTTGACGGCCTGCACGGTCAGCGTTCCGGCGAGATTCGCCCCCGGCGTTCCGCCGGCAAGCGCAATCGTCACATTCGAGTTGTCCGTCGTCACGACATTGCCGCCCGCATCCTCGACGCTTACCGTGGCGGAAAACGCCGAACCGGAAACCGAGCTGGACGGCGGCTGCGTGGTGAACGCGAGCTTGGCCGCCAGCGGAAGCGTCACGTTGATGCATCCGCTCGCGGTCGTGCTTTGCCCGTCCGGATTGACGATGGTCACGTCCTGCAGGCCCAGCGTGCTGGCGGTGATGTTCAGCGTGACCTGGGTCGGCGAGTCGTAGGTCACGCTGTTGACGGTCGCATTGGTCATGCTGGCGCCGATGTGCGTGAACGGCAGCGCGGGCGACGGCAGGTCAGTGCCGGGATCGTAAAAGCCCGACCCGCCCGTGGAAGTGCCCGTGATCGTCACGTTGCCGGTGCCGGACGGGAAATCGACCGGCGTCGCCGAGCATGTCGGCGTGGCCGGCGGCGGCGCAAGCAGCTTGGCCACGCGCACGGCGTACATGTCCGTGGCTTCGTTGTATTCCTGGATCGTCCACACGGTCATGTCGTCGAGCGGATCGACCACTGTGAACGAATAATCGCCCCAGCGCCGGCCACTGGTGCCACCCGGATCCCACGACGGGTTGTAGCTGGCGGCAGTTACCCCGATGTTGGTCATGCTCGCGCCCGGCACGCCTGCCATGGTGCCGAGCGCGTCGCCGGACAGGCGCCCCGTATACGACGGGGTTGCCCCATAGTTGTTGCCGGCCTTGCTGAAGCCGATCACTGCATGGCCCTGGCCGGTAGCCGCCATCGAGGGAATCCAGAACTGCGCCGCCGCGCTGAGCGTGCTGGCCGAGTCGTAGATCGTGCCCGACTGGGTCAACGTCGGGTTCGCACTATCGCTCATGGTGAAGTCGTACCAGCGCGAAGCCTTGCGCGCCGTCGTGCCGGTGCTCGCGGCACCGGTGGCGTCCACGCGCAGATTGTGCGCGGTCCAAAGATGGCCATTGCGGATCATCGCCGCAAACAAGCGGTCGTCGAGCGAATCCAGACGTCCGTTGTTGCCGCCCGTGTTGCCCTGATGTTCGACCGGGTTGGTTGCCCCGGTGGTCGGCACGGTGACCCGGATGTTGCCGGAAATGGACGGCGTGGCGCTGCCCGGGTTGCTGACGCGGCGAAACGTGATGCGGCTGAATTGATTGTTGTCCGCACCGACGAAGTAGCCGACGGTCGCGCCCGGATCGAAGTTGTCGACGCCGCGCGGCGAGTAGGGACCCGCGCCGCCGGCCGTGGCCAGCGGGGTGAATTTCGTGACGACCATCGGGCCGGCGCCCTGCACCGACGACTTCTGCACGACATAACCGTTGGTACCGGCGTAGCTGCCCGCACCGGTGAACATGTTGCAGCCGAAGTACAGGGCATTGAGGTCGATGCCCAGGGACGGGTAATCGCAGAAGTTGGTGTTGTCGGTCTTGACCTGGAAAAAGGTCCACACCGTGGAAGCCGTAATCGTGCCATTGCTCGCCGCGTCGCTGACCGCGAGCAGCCAGCGGTTGGCGGCCGTAGCGGTGCAGTTCGCGTTCGTGCAAGGTACGTCGATGATGCTCATGTACCAGCGCGCGGTGAAGCGGTCGTAGCGGATCTGCGGGTCGCTGGTGAAGTTGAGCACCACGGATCCACCGACCGGCGTCATCACCGACGCGAAGAACACGTCGGGATTGGCGTTGAGCACGCCATCGGCGACACCGGTCTTGTCGAACGTGCGCAGGCGGCCGTTGACGAAAACGATGTACTGGTCCGGACCGACCGTGCCCATGCTGTCCGGCGGCGTGGCCTGGGTGTCGTCCGAGTTCGCGCCATCGAATGAAAGCGCCGTTGTCTGGGCGGCCAGCGGACGGATCGATCCGGAAAATTTCGTCGCGTTCGGCGGCCAGGTGGACGTCGCGGCCGCATCGGGATTGTCCGTCAGATTATCGCGCTCCACTTCGCGCTCGAAATGCGGATGCCATCCGAGCAACATCTGTGGCATCGCCTTCTGGCGCTGCATGATTTCCCCGGTGGTGAGCCTGACGCCGGGAGCGGTGTCCAGACGTTCGCCGTATTGCTCGCCCGGCGGAGCGGTTGGAGAGGCTTGGGCGCGCAATGGCGCCGGCGCCGAAAAACTCAAAAGCGTCAACGCAAGCGCGAACGCGCTCGCGAGCGGGCGATGCTGAAACATAGTAGGTATTCCCCTGAAATGCCCCGTATCGAGCTGCTCACCGTCCCAGCGACGCGCAGCCGGCCTGTAGCTTCATGCCGAAAATGCGACTTCCGTCACAATCCTTTCGGCAACAATACGGCGGGGATACAACCTCAGCAATTATAAAAATTTCTTTATGTCGGCAATCCCGCCGCATGGGTCTTGGTATCGAAACAAACCACCCCGAACGCCTCGCCCATCTGCCCGGGCAGGGTCAGGCGCTTGACCTGTTGCGCCAATGCGTAGCGCACAGTCTCGTCCGCCGTATTCGCGTAAGCGTCGGCGAAGACCTCTTCCAGCCCGTTGCGTATCAGGAATTGCGCCTGCGGCTGCGACGCGAACGCTTTGAATCCCGCCCTGATTCCCGCTTCGATGAGTGCGTCGAAATCCACGTGCGCGGTGATGTCCTGCAAGCCTGGCAGGATCAGCGGATCGTCGTGCGCGCGATGGCGCCAATGGCAGCGCAGGGTGCCACTTCCTCGATGAGCCGAGTAGTAGTCTTCACGCGCATAGCCGTAGTCGATGAACCAGGCGGCACCGCTTTCCAGATTGCGCACGACCTCGGCGAACCACGGCGCGAGCATCGGACAAAACTCCGACACGAAGGGACGCGGCAGCGTGGACGCATCCGCAACGACGCGCGCAATATCGGCGCGCAGCGTCGCATCGGCGGGAATCTCGCGCCACACGAAGCGTCCATCGCCATCCACGCCGACGGCGCGCGCAAACAGGCCTTCGTCGCGCAACGCGAACGTGCGCACTGGCAAGGCATCGACCACTTCGTTCGCGATCAGCGCGCCATGCCATGGTTTTGTCGGCGGTGCGTCCAGCCAGATGCAGCGCTCGTGCAAATGTGGACATTGCCGCAAAATCCGCTCGCGTTGGCGCTCGCGCAAATCGGCGCCGCGCTCCAGCAAGAAATATCGTGCGGGCAGCGCATTCAGGCGTTCGAGTTCGGCGAGGAGTTCCGCCGCCAGCGCGCCCGAGCCGGGGCCGAGTTCGAGGATGTCGCCGCGCGTCTCGCGCAACGTGGGCGCGATCGCGCGCGCGAGGCAGCGCGCGAACACGAAACCGAGTTCCGGTGCGGTGACGAAATCCCCCGCCGCGCCGAACTTGGCGGCGCCGGCGCTGTAGTAGCCAAGTCCCGGCGCATAGAGGGCCAGTTCCATGTAGCGCGCGAAATCCAGGGCCCCATCCGCGGCCTGGATTTCTGCGCGGATCAGCGCGGCGAGACGCTCGCTGTGCGCTAGCTCGTCGGGACTCGGCTGCGGCAAATCGACACGCACGCTGGCATTCCATGAAAAAATGGAGTGCAATCCTCGCATGAATGAAGAACGTCGTCCCGTTGCCCTGATCACCGGCGCGGCCAAGCGCGTCGGCGCGCAGATCGCGCGCACCTTGCACGTGGCCGGCTACGACCTCGCCCTGCACTACCGCCGCTCGCGCGGCGAAATGGACGCCTTGATCGCGGAACTGGAATCCGCGCGTGCCGGCAGCACGCTGGCGGTGCAGGCGGAATTGGCCGACGTCGGAAACCTGCCATGCCTCGTCAGCGATTGCGTCGCCCGCTTTGGCCGGCTCGATGCACTGGTCAACAACGCCTCGGCGTTTTATGCGACGCCGGTCGGCAGTGTCACGCCCGCGCAATGGGACGAGCTGTTCGCGAGCAATGCGCGCGCACCGTTTTTCCTCGCCCAGGCAGCGGCGCCGCATCTGAAAAAAACGCGCGGCAGCGTCGTCAACCTCGTCGACATCTACGCCGAACGCCCCCTGCCCGGCCACCCGGTCTACTGCATGGCCAAGGCCGCGCTGGCGATGATGACGCAGGCGCTCGCGCGCGAGCTTGGCCCCGAAATTCGGGTCAATGGCGTGGCGCCCGGCGCCGTGCTGTGGCCCGAATCCGGCAAGGCCTATGCCGACCAGGCCGAACTCGTCGCGCGCACGCCGTTGCAGCGCGCGGGCGCGCCGGACGACGTGGCGACGGCGGTGCTTTTCCTGCTGCGCGACGCGAAGTTCACGACGGGACAAATATTGCGGATCGACGGTGGGCGTTCGCTGGCGGTGTGACCCGCACTACAGGTCCACGACGCGCTCGGAGTGATCCTTCTCCTGCGGAAATTCCCGCCACAGCTGTCCGATCGTCCTGCCGAGCACGGGGTGCACCACGTCCGGCGCGATATCCGCCAGCGGCTTGAGCACGAACGCGTATTTCAATTCCGGTCGGGGAATTTCCAGGTTGCCGGCCCCCTTCGACACCTGATCACCGAACAGCACGATGTCGACGTCGAGCGTGCGGCTGGAAAATCGCGGCACGTCGCGACACCGGCCGTGGCGATTTTCCAGCGCATGCAGCCACTCGTTGAGCACCGTCGCGCTCAGGTCGGTGTCGATGCCGGCGGCGAGGTTGAGGAAGTCCGGTCCGTCGAATCCGACCGCGGGAAAACGGTATACAGGAGACGCCATCACATCGCCGAACCGCGCGCGCAATTCGCGCAGCGCCGCGCGCAGGTTTTGTTCCGGTTCGAGATTCGAACCGAGGCTCAGCCAGGCGCGGGTCACGACGCCGGCTTCACGCCGCGTTCAATCAACACGCCCACCGCCTTGGAGCCGGTGACGGCGCCGGGCTTAGACAGCTTCAGACGCAACCAGGCCACGCCGAATTCACCGCGCACGATCTCCGCACAGCGTTCGGCCAGGGTTTCCACGAGTTCGAAATGCGACTCTTCCACGAACGCGATCAGGCGCTTGGCGATCTTCTTGTAATCGAGCGTGTCCTCGATCTTGTCGCTCGCCGCCGGGCGATGGTTGTCGAACGCCATTTCCAGGTCCAGCGCCACAGTTTGCCGGATCTTGCGCTCCCAGTCGTAGATGCCGATGACGGTGTCGATGCGAAGGTCTTCGATGAAGACGATGTCCATTACGCAGCCTCCACGGCGGGCAGCGAGGCCAGGTCCCAGCGCGGCGCGACCTTGATCGACGCGTCGTCGTGCAGCCCGGCCCGCAGGCGCAACGCGCCGGCGAGCGCGATCATCGCGCCATTGTCGGTGCAGAATTCCAGGCGCGGGAAATACACGCGGAAACCCTCGTGCGGCGCCGTTTCGGCCAGCAGCGCGCGCAGCTTGCGGTTCGCGCCGACGCCGCCGGCGATCACCAGCCGCGTCGCGCCGGTCTGCTGCAGCGCGCGCCGGCACTTGATCAGCAGGGTTTCGACGATGGCGTCTTCGAAGGCACGCGCGATGTCGGCCTTCGCATTCGCATCCGACTCATGTTGCCGATAGGCGAGCAGGACCTGGGTCTTGAGCCCGGAAAAACTGAAATCCAGCCCCGGACGATCCGTCATCGGTCGCGAGAACTTGAATTTGCCCGGCACGCCGGATTCGGCCAGCTTCGCCAGCGCCGGGCCGCCCGGATATGGCAGGCCCATCAGCTTGGCGGTCTTGTCGAAGGCCTCGCCGGCGGCATCGTCCAGCGTGTCGCCGAGCAACCGGTAGCGGCCGATGGCGGAAACCTCGATCAGCATGGAATGCCCGCCCGAGACGAGCAGGGCCACGAACGGCGGCTGCAGCGGATCGGCCTCGAGCAGCGGCGCGAGCAGATGCCCCTCCATGTGATGCACGCCGATGGCGGGCACGTCCAGCGCCCAGGCCAGAGCGCGTGCGCTCGCTGCCCCGACGAGCAGCGCCCCGACCAGGCCGGGACCGGATGTGTAGGCCACGCCGCGCAGATCGCGCGGAGTCATGCCGGCCTTGGCCAGCGTCTCGCGGACCAGCGGCGTGAGCTTGCGTACGTGGTCGCGGCTGGCCAGTTCCGGCACCACGCCGCCGTAATCGGCGTGCATGCGGATCTGGCTATACAGGGTATGGGCCTGCAGACCGCGCTCGACATCGTAAACCGCCACGCCGGTTTCGTCGCAGGAAGTCTCGATGCCGAGCACCGGCCCGGTCAGCTTGTCGACAGATTTTGCAATTTGCTGGTTTTGCACGGTAAAATATGCGGCTCGCCCGGTCGTTCGGGTATTTAGTGTACAGCGGAGACCCCATG
>DASTAL010000043.1:0-4120 GCA_035712685.1 Rudaea sp.
GGGCAGGCGCTCGGCGACGGCGCCGAGCCGGTCCAGCACAGGCGCCAGTTCGCGGTGCTCGGCATGCAGGCGCTGCGATTCTTCCGCCGTCAGGCTGAAGCGGCTGGCGCGCAGCGGATGGATGCGCAAGGCGCGCAACGCGTTGAGGATCACGGCCACGTCGATCAGTTCCTGCACCACCGCGCCGGACAGTGGCGGCAGGTAGCCGGCGGCGGCGACCAGCATCGCCAGTATCGACAGGCCCATGCCGACGAAGACGCTCTGCACGGCAATGGCGCGCGTGCGCCGCGCGATGTGCAGCGCCTCGGCGAGGCGATCGAGGCGATCGACGAGCAGCACGATGTCCGCGGCTTCGGCGGAAGCCGTCGCGCCACGTGCGCCGAGGGCCACGCCCACGGTCGCGGCAGCCAGGGCCGGTGCGTCGTTGACGCCGTCGCCGACCATGACCGTCGGTCCCATCTCGCGCGCCGCCTTGATCACCGCAAGCTTGTGCGCCGGCGATTGCTCGGCCAGCACTTCATCCACGCCCAGGCCGGCGCCGATCGCTTCGGCCACCTCGCGGCGGTCGCCGGTGAGCATGACGATGCGGCGCATGCCCGCACGCCGCAGCAGGCGCAGCGCGCGCGGGGTCTCCGTGCGCAACTGGTCGGCGAGCAGCAGGACGCCGGCGAATTCGCCGGCGCGAGCCACGAGCACGGTCGAGGTGCCTTCGGCGGCGCGGCGTTCGAGCAGGTCGCGCACGGCCTGCGGCACGGCGACCTTGCGCGCGATGTAGTCGTAGGAACCCACGGCCATGGGCGCGCCGGCGACGGTGCCGCTGATGCCGGACCCGGCGACTTCGGCGACGTCGGCGGGCACGCTGAGCGCAAGCTGGCGTTCGCGCGCGGCGGCAACGATCGCGGCGGCGGTGACGTGACCCGACATCTGTTCCAGCGACGCGGTCGCCGCGAGCAACTCGTCGGCGCTGCCGCTGGCAAGGTTCTCGACGGCGATCAGTCGCGCCGTGCCGCCGGTCAGGGTGCCGGTCTTGTCGAAGAACAGCGTGCGCGCGGTGGCCAGCGTTTCCAGGGCGCCACCGCCCTTGACCAGGATCCCGCGCCGAGCGCAGCGCGACATGCCCGAGACGATCGCGACCGGCACGGCAAGGATCAGCGGGCAGGGAGTCGCCACGACCACGACGGCGAGGGCGCGCAGCGCATCGCCGCTGATCCACCAGGCCAGGGCGGCAAGTGCCAGGGCGGCCGGGACGAGTCCCATCGCGTAGCGGTCGGCCAGGCGCGTGGCCGGTGCGCGCGAGCGCTGCGCGGCTTCCACCAGTTTGACGATGCCGGCAAAGGTGCTGTCCGCTGCGCCCGCGGTCGCCACCATCTCGAAGGCGTCGCCGGCGTTGACCGTGCCACTACGCAATGCCGCGCCGCGCCGGCAGGAGATCGGCAGCGCTTCGCCGGTGAGCGTCGATTCGTCGATATCCGCATGCTCGGCGGTCAGCGCGCCATCCACCGCGAGCACTTCGCCATGGCGCACGAAAACCCTGTCCCCGGATCGCACCTCGGCCAGCGGCGTCTCCACCAGCGTGCCGTCGCGATAGACATGCGCGCTGCGCGGTGCGTGCGCCAGCAGGGCCGACATCTCGCGGCTGGCGCGCCGCTCGGCGTAGCTTTCCAGCAACTGACCGCTGGCGAGCATCACCGCGATTACCGCGGCCGTGAGCGGCTGCTGCAACGCAAGCGCGCCGACGATCGAAACCAGCGCGAGCAGGTCGACGCCGGCATCGCGTCGCAACAGGGCGACGACGGTGCGCAGCAGCAGCGGCACGGCGGCGGGCAGCGACGTTGCTGCCCAGATCCACGCCGACGCGGCGTGCCAACCGCCGATCCATGCCACTGCACCGACGACGAGGCCGGCGAGGCTGGCGATGAAGATGGATAGGTCGGACTGCCAGCGTGAGTTCATTTGAGTGTCCGCAGTTCGGTGTCGCGATCCAAGCTTAATGCATTGGACGGCGCCGGCTTTGCGTCGCGCGAAAAAATCCGGTAGAAGAGGACTCCGTTTCCGGAGCCGACGATGGCGCAAACCCCAGCTACCGATGCCGCCCTGCACACGCTCGCCGAGCAGATCGCGGTGGATTTTTCCCGACGCGGCGCGACGCTGGTCACCGCGGAATCGTGCTCGGGCGGCTGGATCGCCAAGACCCTGACCGACATCGCCGGTTCTTCGTCGTGGTTCGAGTGCGGTGTCGTTGCCTACAGCTACGAGGCGAAAGAGGCACTGCTCGGCGTGCGTCCGGAAACATTGGAGGAGCATGGCGCCGTCAGTCGCGAGACCGCGATCGAGATGGTGTCCGGCGCGCTCGCACGCTACGGCGCCACGGTGGCGGTCGCGGTTACGGGCATCGCAGGGCCTTCAGGCGGCACCGCGGACAAGCCGGTCGGCACGGTGTGGATCAGCTGGAAGCGGCGCGGCGGCTATGCGCAGGCGGAGCTGTTTCATTTCGACGGCGACCGCGAAGCCGTGCGTCGCCAGACCGTGGCCGCCGCGCTCGCCGGCGTTCGGAAAATTCTGACAAGCTGACGCGAGATCCGCGCATGCGGCGTTCGCCGCGCTGTGGGACAATCCACCCATCGCGCGAACTCTGCGTTCGAGCAGAATCCAAAATCGCAATCCATGAGACGGACAGTGTGCATGCTGCCCGTCAACATCATCATCACGAGGTCATCGCAATGGACGACAACAAGCGCAAGGCACTTTCCGCGGCCCTGGGCCAGATCGAAAAGCAGTTCGGCAAGGGCGCAGTCATGCGCATGGGCGATCGCGCCGTCGAAGCGATTGCATCGATCCCGACCGGTTCGCTGATGCTCGACCTGGCGCTCGGCATCGGTGGCCTGCCGCGCGGCCGCGTGGTGGAAATCTACGGTCCCGAATCCTCGGGCAAGACCACACTTACCCTGCAAGTCATCGCGCAAGCGCAAAAACTGGGTGGCAGTTGCGCCTTCATCGATGCCGAGCACGCGCTCGATCCGACCTATGCGGAAAAACTCGGCGTCAATGTGGACGACCTGCTGCTGTCGCAGCCCGATACCGGCGAGCAGGCGCTGGAGATCGCCGACATGCTGGTGCGGTCCGGCGCGGTGGATGTGGTGGTCATCGACTCGGTGGCCGCGCTCACGCCGCGCGCCGAGATCGAAGGCGAGATGGGCGACCAGCTGCCCGGCCTGCAGGCGCGCCTGATGTCGCAGGCACTGCGCAAGCTCACCGGCAACATCAAGCGCTCCAACACCATGGTCATCTTCATCAACCAGTTGCGCATGAAGATCGGCATGATGATGCCCGGACAGAACCCGGAAACCACCACCGGCGGCAATGCGCTCAAGTTCTACGCCTCGGTGCGCCTGGACATCCGCCGCATCGGCGCGGTGAAGAAGGGCGAGGAAGTGGTCGGCAACCAGACCAAGATCAAGGTGGTCAAGAACAAGCTCGCCCCGCCGTTCAAGCAGATCGTCACCGAAATTCTCTATGGAGAGGGCATCAGCCGCGAGGGCGAACTCATTGACCTGGGCGTGGACAACAAGCTCGTGGAGAAATCCGGTGCCTGGTACAGCTATGCCGGTGAGCGCATCGGCCAGGGCAAGGACAACGCGCGCCAGTACTTCAAGGAAAACCCCGCCATCGCCAAGGACCTCGAAGACAAGCTGCGCGCCGCGCTCGGCGCGAACAAGTCTGCTGCGCCGATGGTGGAGATGGAAGAGGCGTAAGTCGGCGCTTTCGCCGTGGCTCGGGATAAACGTGGCGACGAGCCTGTTTCGGCCTACGACAAGGCTCTGGGCCTGCTCGCGCGCCGCGAGCACTCGGCGCGCGAACTCAAGTCCAAACTCGCGCGCAAGGGGCTGGACGCGGCCGAAAGCGCCGTCGCGCTCGCCGACCTGCAAGCCAGGAACTACCAATCGGACGCGCGATTCGGCGAGATGCTCATACGCACGCGCATCGCCGGCGGCTACGGCCCGCGCTGGATTCTCGCCGAGATGCGCCAGCACGGCCTCGCCGAAAGCGAGGCGCAGGCGCTGCTCGACGCGGCTGAACCGGATTGGCCGGCCCTGATCCGCGATCTGGTCCGCCGACGCTA
>DASTAL010000044.1:0-3989 GCA_035712685.1 Rudaea sp.
GGCGCCGATGGCGCGGCCCTGGTTGAAGAAGAATCCGCCGCCATTCGCATCCATGGCATGGCCGCGGAACACGACCGGCGGCACCGTCAGCGTACCGTTGTTTTCCGGCGTCAGCGCGTAGTGTCGCTCGACCACGTTGTAACTGCGGTTGCCGATCTGCGCACCATAGCGACTGTCCTGGCCGAGCTTGCGCACGACGGCGCCCTGCGCTTTCGGATCGTCCAGGTTGCCATCGGTGAGGTTCACGGCGAAATACAGCTTCACCGTCAGCAGCACTTGCTGTTGCACATAGGGCGATGGCGGCTCGGCGTGCGCCTCGACGAACACATCGCCACCCGGCTGCGTCGCGTTCGCCGAAGGTGGAGAAACGACGAGCGTCAGCGGTTGCGTTTGCTGGCCGGCGACACTCAACGCCGGAATCGTGAACGTGCCGGCATGCTTCGGCGACAGGCCTACCGCCCACAGCACGCTGGAGCTGGTCTTGCCGTTGACGATGTTCACGGACGTCGAACTCTGCGTGCCGGTCATGCCGAAATCGCCCGCCAGCGCGCTGAAGTCCGGCTCCTGCACGCGCGCGTCGCCTTCGACCTGGACATTCAGTGTGACCGTCTCGCCGAGCTGCATCTGGTTGCGGTCCAGCCAGGCACGCACGTTCGCGGCGTGCGCGGTCGTGCAAATCCACAATGCGGCAAATACGCACAATGCGGCAACTTTATGCATACGCGGATTCATTCGCCATCATCCTGGGGTACGCGGCCGCCATTGCGCCGCATCTCGTATTCAAGCCGGAACTTGCGCCGCAGCAGGCCGCCGGGATCGTCCGGCACGCGCGCCAGCCACTGCTCGACCGCCTGGTCGCGCTCGTTCTGGGGTTTGTCGCCCTCACGCGCACCGAGTTGCACCGGCTTGGGTTCGCCTTTCCTTTCGTCGGGCTTTGCGCCGCCTTGCTGCTGCAACTGGCGATTCATATCCTGGCGGAATTTGTCGCCGGCCTCGCGTTCGGCCTGCTGAGCCTTGGCCTGCTCCTGCGCATTCGGCGTGGGTGAGTTTTCGGCACCGGATTGCTCGTTCTGCCCATCCTGGCCGGAATTTTTCTGCTGCCCATCTTTGGAATCTTGTTGCGGCGAGCCTGACTGCCCGCCGGACGCGTTCTGACCGTCCTTGTTCTGCTGATCCTTCTGCTCGCCACTGGATTGCTCGTTCTGCGAACCGCCCTTCTGCGACAGGTTCTGCTGTCCGCTCTTGCCGTTCTTGTCGTTGTGCTGTTGCTGTTGCTGCTTCTGCTGCTGCTTCAGCCAGTCCTCGACGGCTTGCTTGTTCGCTTGTGCATCCGAGAACGTTGGATCCTGCCTCAGCGCGGCGGCGTAGGCAGCGATGGCGTTCTTGTAGTCCTGCTGTTTCGCCAACGCGTTGCCGCGGTTGTATTGCGCCTGTGCATCGTCGGCTCGCGCGAAATCGGATTCGGCCGCGGCGAAATCGCCGGCGCGATACGCGGCGGCGCCGCGCAAGGCGGGGTCTCTGGCCAGCTTTTGCGCGGCGTCCGCGTGCCCGGCGTCGAGCTGCGCGCGCGCCTGCTGGTCGGACCGCTGCCACAGGTCGCGCCACGAGAATGCCTGTGCCGGCGTGGCATGCCCCACGAAAGCGATGGGCAAAAGCATCAGCCAACCGCGGCGGAATCCGCATGCGACGAGCGGCAACAACAGCAGAACCAGCCACGGGCCACGGTCGAGGAAGCGTGTCGTGACCGCATCGACGGCGCGGGCATCGGCTGCGGACCGCAGCGGCGCGTCGGCGAGCAGCGTGTCGATATCGCCTGTGTCGGCGGTGACGCCGGCGTAGCGTCCGCCACCGGCTTGCGCGACGGCTTGCAACGCGGACGCATCGAGTTTGGGGAGCACGATATTGCCGGCGCCGTCCTTCAGGAATCCACCTTGCGCCAACGCGACCGGCGCGCCTTGATCGGTGCCGACGCCGAGTACGGATACGCGAATACCGGCCGCGCGCGCACGCTGCGCCGCCATGACGGCATCGTCGCCAGCGCCATCCGCCAGAACCACGATCTCGCCGCCATCGAGCCCCGCCTGCCGGATCAAATTCACGCCGAGATCGATCGCGCGGCCGGTGTCGTTGCCGTGCGCCGGCATCACAGACGGATCGAGCGCATCGACCAGGTTCGTGACCGTATGCACGTCGTCGGTCAGCGGCGCAACGACGAAGGCGTCGCCGGCGTAGGCAATCAGCGCGGTCTGCATGCCGCCGCTGCGCGCAAGCATGTCGTCGAGCTTGAAGCGCGCGCGTTCGTAACGGCTGGGCTTGAGATCCTGGGCGGACATGCTCGGCGACAACTCCAGGGCGAACACGCGTGCAGCGCGATTCTCGAATAGCGGCTGCGGCAGGCGTTCCCACGCAGGACCGGCCAGCGCCACGCAGGCCACGACCCACGCACAGGCAGCGATCCAGCGCGGCACGCGCGAAGCACGCGCCGCGCCTTGTGCATCGAGCAGGTGCGGCAACAAATGCGCATCGACCACGCCGCGCCAGGCGCCGGCATCCGCGCCGCTGCGCGACAGGGCGCGCCACAACAACGGCAGCGCCGCCAGCGCGAGCAGCCACGCCGGCCGCAGGAAATGAAAATCGTGCCAGAAGCCGCTCATTGCGCGAACCTCGCACGCAGCACGCGCGGCACCGGCAATGCGCGCCCGGCCATGACCAGCACGAGCAATGCGGCCAGCGACAACGGCCACCAGAACCATTCATCGACCGGACGGAATTCCTGGCCCTTGTCCGCGGCAGGTTCGAGCGCGTCGATTTCGCGGTAGATCTGCGCCAGCTGCGCCGTATCGTGCGCGCGATAGAACTTGCCACCGGTCTTCTGCGCCATTTCAGTGAGAAGGCGCGTGTCGATGTCCTGCGACGGATTGACCACGCGTGGCCCGAAGAAACCCCCGACCGTCATGGCGTCCGCGCCGATGCCGATGGTGTAGATCTTCACGTGTTCGGTGGCGGCGAGCTCGATCGCCTTGTACGGATCGAGCACGCCGGCGTCGTTGACGCCATCGGTGAGCAGGATCAGCACGCGCTGGTCGCGCGGACGCTGCTGCAGTCGCTTGACGGCGAGCCCGACCGCGTCGCCGATCGCGGTTTGCCGGCCCGGCAGCCCGACCGCGGATTCATCGAGTTGCTTGAGCACGGTATCGCGGTCGAAGGTCAACGGCGTGAGCAGGTAGGCCTGGCTGCCGAATACGATCAGGCCAACGCGATCGCCAACGCGGCGGCGGATGAAATCCCCGGCGATCGCCTTGACCGCGGCGTAGCGGCTCACCGCGCGGCCGCCGATCTGCATGTCCGGCGTTTCCATGCTGCCGGACGCATCCACCGCGAGCAGCAGGTCACGGCCGCTGCGCACCACGTCCTGCGGCGGACCCAGCCACTGCGGACGCGCCGCGGCGCATACGAGCAATGCCCACGCCGCGAGCGCGAACCATTTGCGCCACGCCGCGAGCGGCGCGGCGCCCGACGCGGCATCCATGCCTTCCAGCGCATACGGCAGGCGCAAGGCCGCGCCCGCATTATCGGGCGCGGCTGGCAGCAGGCGTGCAACGAGCCAGGGCAGCGGCAACAACACGAATAACCAGGGCCAGGCGAATTCAAGCACGCGCGCCCTCCGTTGCGGACACACTCGATGCAAGCGCGTTGCGCGTAAAGCGCCGCACCAGCGCGATCAACGCGACGCTGTCGAAGTCGGCACGCGCACGGAACGGCGCGTCAATCAGGATGCGGCCCACGCCACGGCGGAAATCTTCGCCGCCACCATGAGCATCGAGGTATTCGAGCCAGCGTTCGCCGGCGTAAGCCGCGGCGTGCGCATTGCGCACGGCCAGGCGGCGCAGGAACCGCGACAGTGCGGCGGCGAGTGCGACCGGATCGTGGCGATTCGCGTCGATGCAGGCATCGAGTTCACGCAGTACCGCGCGTTCGTGCCGGCGGTG
>DASTAL010000045.1:0-1534 GCA_035712685.1 Rudaea sp.
AGCACGGTCTCGCCTGCATGCAGGGAAAAATCCAGCGGGCCGAAGATCGCTTCATCGTTGCGCGCGAAGCGCAGCGATTGCGCGTGCAGCAAGGGTGCGGTTTCGGTCTCGATGGAGGGCATAGGCCGCGCATCGTAACCGTATGGCGCAGAGTAAACTAGCGCGAAGCCTTCGTGGAGCCTGTCATGCGCGTCCGTTTCGCCCTGCTCATTGCGTTGCTGCCGCTGGTCGGCGTTGCGGCACCGGCCGCCGATGACCGCCATACCTGGCTTGTGCGACTGCAGGGCCAATCGCTGGTCGAGCAAGTGCATGCGCGGGTCGCGGCGCAGGATCTGGGGGCCGCGGAAGGCGGCGAGAAGCCGGCGATGCGCCGGGAACTGCACTCGTCGCTGGCGCAGGATTACCTGCAACAACTCGACGCGGCACGCGCGCGCGTGCTTGACGCCGGCAGCGCGGAACTCGGCCGCACGCTGACGCCGCGCACGGTGTATCGCTACGCCGGCAACGGCATGGCGTTGTCCCTGACTGATGCGGAAGCCGCGCACCTGGCGACCTTGCCGGGCGTGCTCGGTGTGCGCCGCGAACGCATCTTGCACCCGTTGACCGATGCGGGCCCGGAGTGGATCGGCGCCGACAAATTGTGGAATGGCCAGGTCGCCGGCGTCGCCACGACGAAGGGCGAAGGCGTCGTCATCGGCATTATCGATACCGGCATCAGTCCCACGCATCCCTCGTTCGCCGCGACCGGTCCGGACGGCTACGCGATCCAGAATCCGCGCGGGCATTTCTACGGCCTGTGCGCGAGCGCGCAGGCGACCTGCAACAACAAGCTGATCGGCATCTACGATTTCACCGACGAAGGCACGAAGGGCATCGACAGCGTCGGCCACGGCACGCATGTCGCCGGCATCGCCGCCGGCAACGGCATGAACAATGCGCTGAAGGGCACGACGGTGTCGCTGCCGCGTTTTGTCTCCGGCGTGGCGCCGCACGCCAACATCATCATGTACAAGGCCTGCAAGTCCGGGACTTCCGGCGGCACATGTCCGGAATCGGATCTCGTCGGCGCCTTGGACCAGGCCATTGCCGACAACGTCGACGTGATCAACTATTCCATCGGCGGCGATGCGCAGGACGCCTGGCAGTTGCTCGCGCAAGGCAATACCGACGCGGCGGCCATGTTCGACGCGCGCGCGGCGGGCATCGTCGTTGTCGCCGCCGCAGGCAACGAGGGGCCGGGGCCGAACTCGCTCGGCGAACCCGGCAACGTGCCGTGGGTGATCGGCGTGGCCAACGCGACGCACAACCGCGAGTTCGCCAATTCCATCGGCGGATTTTCCGGCGCGTCGAATGCGCCGCCCGCGCTGACCGGCGCCGGTTACACCTCGGGTTACGGCCCGGCGGAGATCGTCTATGCCGGCAACTACGGCAATGCCCTGTGCGGCACCGGTCCCACCGATTACCCGCCGACCGGCAAGAGCAATCCGTTTCCGCCGGGCACGTTCAACGGCCAGATCGTGATCTGCGACCGCGG
>DASTAL010000046.1:0-7446 GCA_035712685.1 Rudaea sp.
GAGCACCAGGCCGCGCCGCTGCTTGCAGAATGGCCGGCAGGTGTCGTCGGCCAGCACGCGCATGGCTTCCCACGCGCGCAGCACGCCGAGCGTCAGGCAGGCCTCGGTGCCGCCCGCGAGCGCCACGTCGGCGACGCCCGAGCGCACCAGTGCAAAAGCCTGCGCGAACGCATGGTTGGCCGACGAGCAGGCGCTGGATACCGCGAAGCTCGGGCCGGTGATACCGAATTCGATCGACACCTGCGAGGCCGGCGCGCTCATCATCCGGCGCACGATCGACAGCGGATGCAGGCGTGGATTGCCTTCGCCGTACAGCCGCTTCGAGCATTCGTCGTTGGTGACTTCGCCGCCGGTGCCGGTGCCGACCACGCAGGCGCTGCGCTGGCGCAGGTCGCCCTGCGCGAAATCGATGCCGGATTGCCTGACGGCTTCGCGCGCGGCGACCAGCGCGAATTGCGAAACGCGATCCAGCAGGATCAGTTTTTTCGAATCGAAGTGCGCGGTCGGATCGAAGTCGCGCACCTGCGCCGCGACTTTCACGCGCATGTCCTGGGTTTCGAACCCCGTGAGCGGCGCGATCGCACTGCGGCCCTCGCGCATGCCCATCCAGACCATGCGCGCGTCGTGGCCCAACGCGCAAATCGCACCGACGCCGGTAATGACGACACGACGATTCATGGCGGAACAATTACGCCGCGGGCGGCGTCGAAGCAGGTGGAGGCGGCGGATTCGCGGCTTTTTCGGCCAGCAACTTTTCGACGGTATCCACCAGCCCCTTCACCGATTCGGTGTCGAAGTTGGGATCACGGTCGGGCATCTGGATCTTGAAATGATCCTCGATCTCGAAAATGATCTGGATCGCGTCGAGCGAGGGAATCTCCAGATCCTTCAGCGTCGAATCCAGCGTGACCTTGCCCTCGTCGATGCCGGCTTCCTTGGCGATGATCGAAAACACCGTTTGTTGCACATCGTCGCTCATGGCGGGTTCCCTTCGGCGTCGTGGCGCGCTGGCGCAGGCGGGGCGGAATGCGCGTCGCCGCCCAGCAACAGGATACCAGCGACGATGATGGCCGATCCCAGGATCTTCTCCCAGCCCATCGGGTCGCCGAACACCGCCCACGACGCGATCATGATCGCGACGAACGCGATCGCGCTGGTCGGGAACGCACTGGACAGCCTGGACTTCTCGAGGATGCGCATCCAGATCACGAACTGCCCGAGGTAGCACGCCAGGCCCAGCCACAACCAGGGCGTGGACAGCGCGACGAAAATGGAGTGCCGGTTCGGCTCCAGCGCGCCGACTCGCGTGCCCGCGAATTTCAGCGCCACCTGGCCCAGCGTTTCGACCGCAAGCAACACCATCCACGCGAGCACCAGTGGCGACAGGCGGTTCGTGCGGGTACGGGTTTCTTTTGCCGCAGGGACGCCCGGCGGCAGGGGCGTGCCGTTCATGCCATCGACGGAGTGGCGGCGACACGCACGCGCGACACGCGCATCGGGCTTTCGCTGAGGATGCGGGTGAAGAAATCCGCCGAACGCGAGATCACCTTGTCGCGTTCGCCATCGACCGTGATCATGTGGTAGCTGTCGTTCAACAGCACCGTTTCGGTGGGACCGGTGACGCGCTGCTCGATCACGCGCGCGTTGCGCACGCTGGCGATGTCGTCATCGGCGGCGTGCATGATCAGCGCCGGTGCGCGCACGTCCTGCAGGCGCGGCCGTACGTGCCATACCAGCTTGTGGAATTCCGCCAATGACGGCCATGGGTTGCCCGGCAGGCCCGCGACCGCGCTCTGGCCATCGAACATCGCGCCGGCGATGCGCATGCGCACGCGCTCGTCCTTGATGCCGTAGGGAAAGCTTTCCATGAAGCGGCGCTGCTTGAAGAAACCCAGTCCGCACACCAATGGCAGCATGAACGAAAGCCGCGCCACGCGCGGGATCGTCCAGCCGTCATAGAACAACGTGCTGCCGTACAGCCCGAGGCCATCCACCCACTGCGGTTTTTCGATCGCAAGGTTCAACGCCAGGATCGAACCCATCGACAGCCCGGCCACGAACAGGTGGTCGACTTCCTGGCGCAAGTGGTCGGCGCCTTCGCGCACGCTGCGCGCCCAGTCGCGCCAGCCGGTCTTGAGCAAATCCGCCTCGCTGCCGCAATGGCCGGCAAGCTGCATGCCGTACACGGTGAAGCCGGCGCGATTCAGGCCCTTGCCCACGAAGCGCATTTCCGCCGGCGTGCCGGTGAGACCGTGGATCAGCAGCACGCCCGCGCGTCCGCCGCGCAGCAGGAAGTCTGCCTGTTTGATCATCGATTGCGTCATTGTCGCCCCTGTCGGGTCAGCCCAAGTTCTGCCCGGTCACCAATACGACCCCGACGACGATCGTTCCTATCCCAACCCAACGGCGCAGCGAAATACGTTCATTCAGGATGTAGCGGCTGGCCAGCACCACGCCCACGTAGCCCAGCGCGGTGAACGGGAACGCGATGCTGAGCTGGGTGCGCGACAGCGCGGCGAACCACAGCACGAACTCCAGCGCATATACGGTCACGCCCAGGGCGATCCACGGCGAATGCAGCACCTTGTGCAGCAGCGACGGCGCGTCGGCGCCGTCGGTTTCGTGGCCGACGCCCAGCTTGAAGCACACTTGTCCGGTCACGTCGCAGGCGACCGAACCGAGCAGCAACAGCAAGGTGGCAAGGGTGGCTGTCATGGATCAGAATATCTTTGCGCGCCGGGCGCGATGCGCGTCGGCCTGCGAGCACGTGCCCATTGTCGCCGATTTGCCGGCCGGTTGGCCGGATCGCGTGGCACGCCGGGCGACAGCATGCTACCGCCGCCTTTCAGCGAGGTTTCGACGGGCTACAGGCGCTCGCTGCGATCGACCGCGAGCAAGGCCGGGAAAGTCGCCGCGGGATCGAGGTCGCGCGTGAACAGCATCGCCTGGAAGCGTTCGCCCATTTCGCCCGGCAAGGTGAGGCGCTTGACCTGTTGCGCCAGCGCGTAGCGCGCCGCTTCGTCCGCCGCGCCGTCGCGGGCGGCGGCGAACACGGCATCGAGCCCGGAGGCAATCAGGAACTCGGACTGGAAGGCATGGCTCGCCAGCTCGAAGCCGGCGCCGATGCCCGCTTCGGCCAGCCCGGTGAAATCCACGGAGGCGGTGATGTCCTGCAGGCCCGGCAGGATCAGCGGTTCGGCGTGCGCGCGATGGCGGTAATGGCACAGCAAGGTGCCGTCGCGGCGCTCGGGCAGGTAGAACTCGCGGCGCACGTAACCGTAATCGACGAAGAGCGCCGCGCCGCGCGTCTGTTCGCCCGCGATCGCTTCCAGCCACCACGGCAGTTGCGGCAGCACTTCGGAGCGATAGCCGTCTTCGAACTCGCGGCCGAGGCTGCGTTGCAGGTGCCGCACCGCGCCTGCGACCAGCGGATCGGCCGGACGGTCGGTGCGCACGAACGCGCCGTTGCCGTTGACGCCGATGTGTTCCTCGAACACCTCGCCGCCCTGCGTCGTGAAGCGCGTGACCGGCAAGGCGTCCAGCACTTCGTTGGCGAACAGCACGCCGGTCCACGCATGCTGCGGCGGGCGATCCAGCCATGCGCAGCGCGCGGACAGGTCCGGGGGCAGCTCGGTTTGCAGGCGTTCGCGCTGGCGTTCGCGCAAATCGGCCGAAGGTTCCAGCAACCAGTAGTGTTTCGGCAAGGCGCCGAGCGATTGCAGTTCCAGCAGGCAATCGCGCGCGAACGCGCCGCTGCCGCCACCGAGTTCGAACCACACGGCATTATCGCCGCAGGCGTGCAGCGCGGGCGCCATCGCGCGGGCGACGCAGTGGGCGAACAGGTTCCCGAGTTCCGGCGCGGTGACGAAATCCCCGGCCTTGCCGAATTTCAGCCGGCCCGCGCTGTAGTAGCCGAGGCCCGGTGCGTACAGGCAGCGCTCCATGAAACGCGCGAAGGAAACCGGCCCGGACGCCGCGATTTCCCGGCGGATGGCGTCCGCGAGCCGCGCGGAGTGCGCGGCTTCCTCGGTGGACGGTTCGGGCAGGGTAGTGTCCACGCTGGCGGATTCGCTCAAGTTGAGGCACGCTTCAGAGCTGCAGGATAACGGGCGGAGGCGGCATGAGCGAAACGCACCCGGTTGCCCTTGTCACCGGCGCCGCGCGCCGGGTGGGCGCGGTCATCGCGCGCGCGCTGCACGAGGCGGGTTACGGCGTGGCGTTGCACTACCGCAAATCACGCGGCGAACTGGATGCGCTGGCGAGCGCGCTGGAAGCGCGGCGCGCGCACTCGACGCTGGTGCTCCAGGCCGATCTTGCCGACAGTTCGCAGTTGCCGGGGCTGGTCGAGGCGGTCGTCGCGCGCTTCGGACGCCTGGATGCGCTGGTCAACAACGCGTCGATTTTCCATGCGACCCCGCTGGGCACAATCACCGCGGCGCAATGCGACGACTTCTTCGCGGTCAACGCGCGCGCGCCGCTGCTGCTGGCGCAGGCTGCCGCGCCGCATCTGAAAGCGGCACACGGCGCCATCGTCAACATCACCGACATTTACGCCGAACGCCCATTGCCGCAACACGCGGCGTATGGCATGAGCAAGGCGGCGCTGCGCATGGCGACCGCGGCGCTGGCGCAGGCGCTTGCGCCCGAGGTGCGCGTGAACGCCGTCGCGCCGGGTGCGATCCTGTGGCCCGAGAACAAGTCCGATGACGATCGCGACGCGGTGTTGGCGCGCATTCCGTTGCGGCGCACGGGGACGCCCGGGGAAATCGCGAGCACCGTGTTGTGGTTGATCCGCGACGCCGGCTACGTCACCGGCCAGACGGTGCGCGTGGATGGCGGACGTTCCCTCGGCGGATGAGCCATTCCTGAAAGGCTGCGCCGGGTGACTTGAATGGCGCCGCGAACGTTGGCATGTTGATGGCATCCACGCGCATCGAGGATGCCGATGACCGCTACCGTGCCCGCCGCTGCCGGCCCGCCTTCGCAACGGATCGCCCGGCAGATCCTCGATTTCCTGTCGGATGTCCCGCGCAGCCGCGAGCCACCCAGCGAGCATCCGCACGTGCGCGTCGAAGCCATCGCGCTGGCGGCGCGTCGCAAGGCATTCCTGGCTTCGTCCTCGCTGGCGCTTCCGCCGGGGCCGCTGGGCTGGCTCACCGTGCTGCCGGAGCTGGTCGCGATCTGGAAGATCCAGGCGCAGATGGTCGCCGACATCGCCGCGGCCTGCGGCCAGCACACCACCCTGACGCGCGAGCAGATGCTCTTCTGCCTGTTCCGGCATGCGGCGGCACAGGCGGTGCGCGATCTTGCCGTGCGCGCGGGGCAGCGCTGGGTCGTGCACGCTGCCACCGCTCATACGCTTCGCAGCGTTGCGCATCGCATCGGCGTCAAATTGTCCGAGCGCGCGTTGGGCTCGTCGCTGGCGCGGATGCTGCCGGTTGCCGGTGCGCTGGGCGTGGGCGCGTACGCGTGGTACGACACGCGGCAGGTTGCGCGTACCGCGATCGGGATGTTTTCGCGCGACGTGGAAATCATTCCGGCCGATCGCTGCATCGAGGTGCCGGCGCGACGTGTGGAACACGACAGGGCACAGGCGGCGCGCGAAGCGGGGCTGTAACCACGCCGTCAATCTGGAAGATTGTCCAGGCGTTCCAGCTTCGGCAGCGTCGGAGCAAGTTGCTGCCAGCGCTCTCGCAGCGTTGCGCCGGCAAACGGTTCGCGCAGATGGGGCGCGAGATCGGCCAGCGGCGCCAGCACGTGCGCGCGTTCGAATTCCTCGCGCGTCAGGTCGGTGGTGCAGCGGTCGCCTTCGCACCACAGCGCGATATCGAGATCGAGCGTGCGGTCGGCATAGCGCGGCAGCTTGCGGTCGCGCCCTGACCCGTCTTCCAGCGCACGCAGCCAGGCGCGCAGGCTGTCGCGATCGATGTCGCAATCGAAAGCCGCCGCGTTGTTGAGGAACGCCGCGCCTTCGAAACCGACCGCGGCGCTCCGCCAGGTCGGCGACACTTCGATCGCACCGAAGCGTTCCCGCAACGCGCGCAGCGCGTCGGCGAGATGCCGTTCGGGGTCGACGTTGGAACCGAGGCTCAGGACGACGCGCGCCATGTCATTGCGGCTTCGTGCCGCGCTCGATGATGACGCCCACGGCCTTCGAACCCGTGACGGCGCCGGGCTTGGCCAGTTTCAGGCGCACCCACGGCACCCCGAACTCGTCGCGGATGATCGCGGCGCAATGTTCGGCCAGCGTTTCCACCAGTTCGAAACTGGATGCCTCGATGAAGGCGATCAGGCGCTTGGACACCGCCTTGTAGTTGACCGTGTCCTCGATCTTGTCGCTGGCGGCGGGTTTGCGGTTGTCGAACGCCAGCTCGACATCGAGCACGACTTTCTGGCGCACGTTGCGTTCCCAGTCGTAGATGCCGATGACGGTTTCGATTTCCAGTGCTTCGATGAAGACGGTGTCCATGCTCACGCCACCTCGGGAAGACTTTCCAGGTTCCAGCGCGGCAGCACGCGGATTTCCGGGCCGGTGGTCTGTCCCGCCGCCAGCCGGATCGAACCGGCCAGCGCGATCATCGCGCCATTGTCGGTGCAGAACGCGAGCCGCGGGAAGTACGTGTGGAAACCTTCGCGCTGCCCGGCTTCGGCCAGTTGCGCGCGCAGGCGCTTGTTGGCGCCGACGCCGCCGGAGACCACCAGCCGCTTGTAGCCGGTCTGCGCGAGCGCGCGCCGGCACTTGATCGCCAGTGTCTCGACGATGGCTTCCTCGAAGCCACGCGCGATGTCGGCCCGGGTCGAGTCGACGTGGTCGCTGTCGCGCCACGCGAGCAATACCTGGGTCTTCAATCCCGAGAAGCTGAAATCGAGCCCCGGCCGATCGGTCATCGGGCGCGAGAACCTGAAGGCCTTCGGATCGCCGGTTTCGGCGATTTTCGCCAAGGCCGGACCACCGGGGTAGGGCAGGCCCATCAACTTGGCAGTCTTGTCGAAGGCCTCGCCGGCGGCGTCGTCCAGGGTGTCGCCAAGGATCGTGTAGCTGCCGATCCTGTCCACCCCGACCAGCAGCGAGTGCCCGCCCGAAACCAGCAGCGCCACGAACGGCGGCGCCAGCGGCTCGGTGCCCGGCGCGGGTTCTTCCAGCAACGGCGCCAGCAGATGTCCTTCCATGTGGTGGACGCCGATCGCCGGCACCTCCAATGCCCACGCCAGCGAACGCGCCACCGAGGCGCCCACCAGGAGCGCGCCAATCAGGCCGGGACCGGCCGTGTAGGCCACGGCCGAGAGATCGGAAATCTTCAGGCCGCCGTCGGCAAGTGTCTGGCGCAAAAGGGGAAGCAGCTTGCGGACGTGGTCGCGGCTGGCCAATTCCGGCACCACGCCGCCATACTCGGCGTGCAGCGGAACCTGCGAATACAACGCGTGCGCCAGCAGACCGCGGCCGGG
>DASTAL010000047.1:0-3195 GCA_035712685.1 Rudaea sp.
CATCACCGGCGGTCTGCCGCGCGTGGCCGACCTGTTCGAGGCGCGCAAGCCCAAGGAACCGGCGATCCTGGCCGAAGTGTCCGGCATCGTCAGCTTCGGCAAGGACACCAAGGGCAAGCAGCGCCTGGTGATCAAGGATGCTGACGGCAACGATCACGAGGAACTGATTCCGAAATGGCGCCATGTCATCGTGTTCGAGGGCGAGCACGTGGAGAAGGGCGAAACTGTGGTCGACGGCGAGCCGAATCCGCACGACATCCTGCGCCTGCTCGGCGTGGAGCCGCTGGCCGCGTACCTGGTCAAGGAAATCCAGGACGTCTACCGCCTGCAGGGCGTGAAGATCAACGACAAGCACATCGAGACGATCATCCGGCAGATGCTGCGCAAGGTGGAAATCGCCGAAACCGGCGATACCCGCTACCTGCGCGGCGAGCAGGCCGATCGCATCCGCGTGACGGAGGAGAACGCTCGCGTAAAGGCGCGCGACGAGCGCCCGGCCGACGTGACGCCGATGCTGCTCGGCATCACCAAGGCGTCGCTGGCGACCGAGTCGTTCATCTCGGCCGCATCGTTCCAGGAAACCACGCGCGTGCTGACGGAAGCCGCCGTGCGCGGCAACCGCGATACCCTGCGCGGCCTGAAGGAAAACGTCATCGTCGGCCGCCTGATTCCGGCGGGTACCGGCCTGGCCTATCACAACAAGCGTCGCAAGAAGGCCGAGGGCGGTCTGAGCGACGCCGATCTGCAAACCTTGCGCGGCGGCGTGACCGAGTTTGTGGGTGAAGCGATTTCCGAAGGTTGATGGCTAGCCGGGGCCCGCCCCGGCCAGTTCGTTGCTCGCGGGTGTTGTAAACGGCGAAGCGGCCCGTTATAATTCCGCTTCTCGCTGGCCCGGATTTGCTTTCGGACCGCGATTTTGGCGTAAAACCGAAATGAGGGGCAGGACGCTCCTTGTGTTCGCTAAAGGACTTTGCGCGGTACGGGCCGATGCCCGAAGCCGCCGACGCCATACATACAGTGTCGACAGGCCGGAATGAACCCCGGCCTGTTTTTTCGTCTTAAACCAGGACTCTTCATGTCGACAGTCAATCAGCTGGTGCGCAAGCCGCGCAGCCCGAAGACTTACAAGAGCGCCTCGCCGGCGCTGGCCAACTGCCCGCAGCGTCGCGGCGTGTGCACGCGCGTGTACACCACGACGCCGAAGAAGCCGAATTCGGCCCTGCGCAAGGTCGCCAAGGTGCGCCTGACCAACGGTTTCGAGGTCATCAGCTACATCGGCGGCGAAGGCCACAACCTGCAGGAGCACTCGGTCGTGCTCATCCGCGGCGGTCGCGTCAAGGACCTGCCGGGTGTGCGCTACCACACCGTGCGCGGCTCGCTGGATGCCGCCGGCGTGGCCAAGCGCAAGCAGAGCCGCTCCAAGTACGGCGCGAAAAAGCCCAAGGGAAGCTGAGAACCATAAGCTGAGCATCCACAGGCACGCGAGTGCTTGAGTATCAGGCGGCCCGTGTGGCCGCATCATTGAGAAGAAGATATGTCACGCAAAGGCAATACCCCAACCCGCGAACTGCTGCCCGACCCGAAGCACGGCAGCCAGCTGATTTCCCGCTTCATCAACATGGTGATGAAAAGCGGGAAGAAGTCGGTGGCCGAAGGCATCGTCTACGGCGCGATCGAACAGATCGGCCAGAAGAGCGCGGCGCCGCTGGAACTCGTCGAAAAGGCGCTCGGCAACGTCGCCCCGGCGGTCGAGGTCAAGTCACGTCGCGTCGGCGGCGCCACCTACCAGGTGCCGGTCGAAGTGCGCGCCTCGCGCCGCATGGCGTTGGCCATGCGCTGGGTGATCGAGGCGGCGCGCAAGCGCGGCGAAAACTCGATGCCGCGCAAGCTCGCGGCGGAACTGCTCGAAGCGGCCGAAAACCGCGGCGGCGCAGTCAAGAAGCGCGAAGAAACGCACCGCATGGCGGATGCCAACAAGGCGTTCTCGCACTACCGCTGGTAATGAAATTTGCGGGTGTCGCCCCCATTTGGGCGGACCCATAAGGAAGATTTGAGGAAATGACTGTGGCCCGCAACACTCCAATCGAACGCTACCGTAACTTCGGCATCATGGCCCACATCGATGCGGGCAAGACGACGACTACGGAACGCATCCTTTTCTATACCGGCGTCAATCACAAGATTGGCGAGGTGCACGAGGGTGCGGCGACGATGGACTGGATGGAGCAGGAACAGGAACGCGGCATCACGATCACGTCCGCCGCGACCACGTGCTTCTGGAAGGGCATGGACTTGTCGTTCCCGGAACATCGCTTCAACATCATCGACACCCCGGGCCACGTCGACTTCACGATCGAAGTCGAGCGTAGCCTGCGCGTGCTCGATGGCGCCGTGTTCGTGCTGTGCGCCGTCGGCGGCGTGCAGCCGCAGTCGGAAACTGTGTGGCGCCAGGCCAACAAGTACGGCGTGCCGCGCGTGGCATTCGTCAACAAGATGGATCGCGCCGGTGCGGACTTCGACAAGGTCGTCGGCCAGCTCAAGTCGCGCCTGGGCGCGAATCCGGTGCCGATGCAGCTGCCGATCGGCGCCGAAGACCATTTCGAAGGCGTCGTCGACCTGCTCAAGATGAAAGCGATCCAGTGGGACATGGAATCGCAGGGCATGAAATTCGAATACGTCGACATCCCGGCCAACCTTGCCGACAAGGCGAAGGCTGCGCGCGAGCACATGGTGGAGTCGGCGGCGGAAACCACCGAAGAGCTGATGAACAAGTATCTCGAAGAGGGCGACCTTTCCGAGGAAGAAATCATCAACGGCATCCGCAACGGTACGGTCGCCAACAAGATGATTCCGGTGTTCTGTGGCTCGGCGTTCAAGAACAAGGGCGTGCAGGCGATGCTCGATGGCGTAATCCGCTATCTGCCGGCGCCGTCGGATCGTCCGCCGGTCAAGGGCGTGGACGAGGACGACAAGGAAGATACGCGCAAGGCCGGCGACAACGAGCCGTTTTCCGCGCTCGCGTTCAAGATCGCGACGGATCCGTTCGTCGGCGCGCTGACGTTCTTCCGCGTCTATTCGGGCACGCTGAATTCGGGCGACACCGTGTTCAACCCGATCAAGGGCAAGAAAGAGCGCATCGGCCGCCTGCTGCAGATGCACGCGAACAATCGCGACGAGATCAAGGAAGTGCGCGCG
>DASTAL010000048.1:0-3924 GCA_035712685.1 Rudaea sp.
CAATCGCGTGTGCTGTCCGCGTTGTGCCCTGCCGCTGGAGGCGCCGGCGCCGCTGTGCGGTGAGTGCCTGCAAGCCGAACCGCCGTTCGCGTCGGCTTGCGTGCCGTTCGTCTATGCACCGCCGCTGGATGCGTTGCTGACACGCCTGAAATTCGGCCGCAATCTCGCCGCCGGACGCGTGTTGTCGGAACTGTGGCTGGGGGCGGTACGCGAAGCGTCACCGCCGGTTCCCCAGGCGCTGATTCCGATTCCGCTGCACGACGATCGACTGCGCGAACGTGGCTACAACCAGGCGCTGGAACTCGCGCGGCCGCTGGCGCATGCGTTCGACACTGCGCTGCGCAACGACGTTCTTGTGCGTACGCGGGCCACGTCGGCACAGTCGGATCTGGATGCCGATGCGCGCCATCGCAACCTGCGCGGGGCATTTGCGGTCGCCCCGAACGCCACGCTGCCCGCGCACGTCGCGCTGTTCGACGACGTGATGACCACCGGCACGACCTTGCGCGAGTGCGCGCGCACGCTGCTGCGCGCTGGCGTGGAACGCGTGGATGTGTGGGCGGTGGCGCGCGCGCCGAAACGCTACCTGAGCGCGTAACCCAGCAGCACGCCCAGCCACAACGCCAAGCCGACCCAGTTGTTGCTGCGGAACGCGGCGAAACAGGCCTCGCGCTCGCGCCGGCGCATGCTCCACAGCTGCCAGGCGAACAGCGCGGCGGCGATACCGATGCCGGCGAAATAGATCCCGTGCAGGTGCCCGCGCTGCGCGAGCAATGTCATTGCGCCGAGGAAAGTGACCATCAAAATGCCGAGGATGGGCAGGTCGGCGTCGCCGAACAGGATGGCGGTGGATTTCACGCCGATGCGGATATCGTCGTCGCGATCGACCATCGCATACTCGGTGTCGTAGATGGTCGCGAACAGCACGTTGGCCAAGAACAGCAGGCCGCACAGGGGCAGCAGCTTGACGAACGCATCCCAATTTCCGGCCACGGCCGCGAACGCCATCGGGATCGACCAGCCGAACGCACAGCCCAGGTACACCTGCGGCAGGTAGGTGTAGCGCTTCATGAACGGATACGTCACCGCGAGAAATGCGCCGATGAAGGACAACTCGATCGTGAGTTTGTTGGTCAACAGCACGAGCAGGAACGCGAGCACGATCAGGGTGAGGAACACCCCGATGGCTTCACGCGGCGTGACCGTGCCGGCGGCGAGCGGGCGCTCGCGCGTGCGCTTGACCTGCGGATCGAATTTGCGGTCGGCGAGATCGTTGACGACGCAGCCGGCCGAGCGCATCAGCCAGACGCCGAGCGTGAAGATGACCAGCAATCCGATTGACGGAAAATCGCCGGTCGCCAGCCACAGCGCCCACCACGTCGGCCACAGCAGCAGCAGCGCGCCGACCGGCCGGTGCATGCGCGCCAGCCTGGCGTATTCGATCAGGCGTGCGCGAACGCGCGGCCAATCGATGCCGCCACGCACGGGTGCAACTACCGTCCGCGGCGCGCTGCGTGGATTGGCGGTTCGAACCGGCGGCTTGGGTCGAGGAGGCGATTTCGCGGGCATGCGGCTAGTGTAGCGATAGCGATACGAATCCGCGCGGCGTATCCTGCGGCGACATTCGTCGAGGAGCCGCGCCATGGAAAGATTGCTGCCTTCCCGCTATGTGCCGTTCGCGCTGTGCCTGGCTTTGTTCTTGCTGGCGCTGGCCATTCTGCTTGCCGGTGCGGCGCATGGCGTGTGGCTCTGGCGCTGGCTGGCGGTGATCAGCGGCGCGCTGTGCGCGGTCGGCATCTTCGACATGGCGCAGCGCAAGCACACGCTGTACCGCAACTTCCCGGTCACCGCGCATATCCGCACGTTCTTTGAATTCTTCCGGCCGATGTTGCGCCAGTACGTGGTCGAATCGGACACCGAGGAGGTGCCTTTCTCGCACGCCCAGCGCGCGCTCGTCTACCAGCGCGCGAAGAACGTCGAGGACAAGCGTCCGTTCGGCACCGAGCAGAACCTGTATGCGACACAGTACGAGTGGATCAACCACTCGCTTAGCCCCGCGAAGATCGAGGGCCACGATTTCCGCATTGAGATCGGCGGGCCGGAATGCCGGCAACCTTATTCAGCCAGCGTGTTCAACATCTCGGCGATGAGTTTCGGTTCGCTGTCGGCGAACGCGATCCGCGCGCTGAACGAGGGCGCGCGCCGCGGCGGCTTCTACCACGACACCGGCGAAGGCTCGCTGTCGCGATACCACCGCGAAATGGGCGGCGACATCTGCTGGGAAATCGGCTCGGGCTATTTTGGCTGCCGCAATGCGGACGGCAGTTTCAGCCTCGACAAATTCACGGAAACGGCGAGTTCGCCGCAGGTGAAGATGATCGAGGTCAAGTTGTCCCAGGGGGCCAAGCCCGGACACGGCGGCGTGCTGCCGGCGGCCAAGGTCAGCGCGGAAATCGCCGAGGCGCGCGGTGTGCCGATGGGCGTGGATTGCGTGTCGCCGGCCGCGCACAGCGCGTTTTCCACGCCGGTGGAATTGCTCCAATTCGTGGCCAGGCTGCGCGAGAAATCCGGCGGCAAGCCGACCGGCTTCAAGCTCGCGATCGGCCATCCCTGGGAATGGTTCGGCATCGCCAAGGCCCTGCAACAATCCGGACTTTTACCAGATTTTATCGTCGTCGACGGCGGCGAGGGCGGCACCGGCGCGGCGCCACTGGAATTCGCCGACCACGTCGGCGCGCCGCTGCGCGAAGCGCTGCTGCTCGTGCACAACACGCTGGTCGGCCTGAACCTGCGCGACAAGGTGCGCCTGGGCGCCAGCGGCAAGGTCATCACCGGCTTCGACCTGGCGCGCAACATGGCGCTCGGCGCAGACTGGTGCAACGCCGCGCGCGGCTACATGTTCGCGCTCGGCTGCATCCAGTCGCAAAGCTGCCATACCGATCGCTGTCCGACCGGCATCGCCACGCAGGATCCGTCGCGCTGGAAAAAGCTTGACGTGCCGGACAAGGCCGAGCGCGTGCGCATGTTCCACGACAACACACTCAAGGCGCTCAAGGAATTGATCGCGGCCTCGGGCATGAGCCATCCCAACGAGATCGGCCCGGAGCACATCATCCGGCGCGTCTCTTCGACTGAGGTGCGCTCGCTGTCGGCGCTATACCACTTCGTCAAGCCCGGTGAGCTGATCGGTGGGCTGCCCGATCACGCCGTATTCAAGGTTTTCTGGAACGCCGCGCGCACGGACAGTTTTGCGCCGCCGAGCTATGTGCTGGAACAACACCACACCAAGGTGCGCTGAACGCAGGCAAAAAAAACCCCGGGTGGCTCGCATCCAGCCCGGGGCGTAGGGAGTTCGGTTGTATTCGGATCAGGCGGAGAGGCGGCTCAGCGCTTCGTTGATGCGCGCAAGCTTGGTTTCCAGCGGGCTGACTGCATCGGCATCGTTCGCGGAACCATGGTGGCGCGCATCCTCGATGGCCATTTCCAGGCGGCTCATTTCGATCATCAGATCGTGGCGCAGGAACAGCGGATTCAAGGTCATGACGGCGGCGGTAGCGAGCATGGCACTCTCCAATCTTCGGTGTGGTTACGATGATGCAGAAGGCATGCCAACCCAGGAAACAGGCCATTTCCCGGCGATCGCGCCTGGGTGGTGACGATTTTTGACGCAATCTGACGGCAAAGCGGGCCCATGACCTGACGCAACATGACCTCGTTCACACTTCCCTAAGCCGGTTTTGCGTTAAGATGCGCCGCAAAATCCCTGCGGCCACGAGAGTTTCGCTCCGCACGGTTCGGTCACTGGCGCCCGGCATACGGTCCTCTTGGATTCCCCTGTTCCTAAGACCGCCGGGCGCCAGCCTTATCCCAAGACAACCCAAGCGGCGCTGCGGCGCCGCTTGGCGTTTGTATAATCCGCCCGCC
>DASTAL010000049.1:0-3795 GCA_035712685.1 Rudaea sp.
CAAGATGAAGAAAAGCGCGCTGGGTCTTTCCGGCGGCCAGCAGCAACGCCTGTGCATCGCGCGCGGCATCGCGCTGCGCCCGCAAGTGCTGCTTCTCGACGAGCCGACCTCGGCGCTCGATCCGATCGCCACCGGGCGCATCGAGCAGCTGATCGAGGAGTTGAAGAAGGATTACACCATCGTCATCGTCACCCACAACATGCAGCAGGCGGCGCGCGTCTCGGACTTCACCGCGTTCATGTACATGGGCGAACTGATCGAATTCGGCGACACCGAGAAGATATTCACCAAACCCGACAAGAAGCAGACCGAAGACTACATTACTGGGCGCTTCGGCTGAGCGAGGAAACAAACATGGGCAACGAACACACCATCAAGAGTTACGACGACGAGCTCGCGCGCCTCACCAGCGAAATCGTGCGCATGGGCGAACTCGCCGCGACCCAGCTCGAAGCGGCCATCGACGTGGTCGAGCGCCGCGACGAGCGCGCGGCCATGCGTGTCGTCGAGAACGACGACGCGATCGACGCGTTCGAGCAGGAAGTGAGCCACGACGTGGTGCGCCTGCTCGCGCTGCGTGCGCCGATGGCGCGCGACCTGCGCGAGGTTTTCTCCGCGCTGCGCATTGCCTCGGACATCGAGCGCATCGGCGACTACGCCGCGAACGTGGCCAAGCGTTCGATCCCGCTGTCGATGGTGGCGCCAGTGGCGCCAGCGCGCGGGCTGCGCCGCTTGTCGGATCTCGCCGTCGCGGCAGTGCGCAAGGTGCTCGACGCCTACCGCAACCGCGACGCCGACAAGGCGCACGAAGTCTGGGACGAGGACGTGGAGCTGGACGACGCCTACACGGGCCTGTTCCGCGAGTTGCTCACCTACATGATGGAAGACCCGCGCAGCATCACCTCGTGCACGCACCTGCTGTTCATGGCCAAGAACATCGAGCGCATCGGCGACCATGCCACCAACATTGCCGAAAGCGTCTGGTTCGCGGTCACCGGCAAGCCGTTGCAGACGCCGCGGCGGAAGGGCGACGTGACAGCCGAGCCGGTGATGCCAAAACTGGGCGGCTGAATCCAATTCATAGCACAATGCGGCATCGGTAATCCCGGATGCCGCGCATGACCGATTCGAATCCTGCCCCGCTGGTCGAAAGCTTTTTCCACAAGGACACCAACACGTTCACGCACGTCGTCTACGACCGCGACGGCGGCGCGGCGGCGATCGTCGATCCGGCGCTGGACTACGATGCGGCCGCGGCGCGCACGTCGACGGTTTCCGCCGATGCGGTTGTCGCGTTCGTGCGCCGACACGATCTGCGCACGGCGTGGATCCTGGAGACCCACGCCCACGCCGATCATCTGAGTGCCGGCGCGTATCTTCGCGATGCGCTCGGCGCGAAGCTCGCCATCGGCCGTGGCATCGTCGGCGTGCAGGCGCATTTCAAGAAGGTGTTCGGGCTGGGCGACGAGTTTGTCGCCGACGGCCGCCAGTTCGATCGCCTGTTCGACGACGGCGACACGTTCGCGATCGGCGCGCTGCAAGGTCGCGTCATGTCCACGCCCGGCCACACGGCGGATAGCCTGACTTATCTCGTGGGCGACGCGGCCTTCATCGGCGACACCTTGTTCGCGCCGGAAACCGGCAGCGCACGCGCGGATTTCCCCGGCGGCGACGCTGCGCAGCTCCACGCCTCGATCCAGAGGATTCTGGCCCTGCCGCCGGATACACGCCTGTTTCTTTGCCACGACTACCCGCCGAGCACGCGCGCACCCGTAGAGCAGACCTCCATCGCCGCGCAACGCGAAAACAACCCGCACATCCGCGACGCGGCGACCGAGTCCGATTACATCGCGCTGCGCCGCGCACGCGATGCCACGCTCGGCGCGCCGCGACTGCTGCTGCCCGCCTTGCAGGTCAATATCCGCGGCGGGCGGCTACCCGAGCCCGACGCAAACGGAATCCGTTATCTGAAGATTCCGCTGAACCGGATCGGGCGGGAATAAGCCTCAGCGCGTGCCATCCGCGCGAGGCTGCGGCGCCGCGCAATAGATTCCGTGCAGCGTCTTGATCAGGCGCTTGGCCGGTCCGCTTGCGAGCCGGTAAAAGATGGTCTGCGCCTCGCGGCGCGTCGCCACCAGGCCGTCTTCGCGCAGCCGCGCCAGGTGCTGCGACAATGCCGATTGGCTCAAGTCCAGCAACTCGTTCAATTCGCCGACATTGCGCTCGCCCGTGGCCAGCAGGCACAGGATGCGAAGACGCTGCGCGTTGGCCAGGGACTTCAGCAATCCGGAGGCGGCATCCGCGTGCGCGGCCATCGTCATGGCTACGGCGTTTTCTCCGATTTGGTTGGATTTGATCGATGTCATGGTGCCTTTCCCGCGCCCGGTGGATCATCACGTTGCTGAATGGTTGCATATCGTACGCTTGAATTCTAATTTAGGAGATGCTAAATTAGCAAGTGTTCATTTTGAACAGATCGACGGCAAGCCTGCGGCGCGGATTGCCTGCGACATAACGGAGGGCGATGGCATGGCAACGATCGTGATATTGGGCGCCGGCATCGGCGGCATGAGCCTGGCATACGAGCTGCGGCAACGGCTTGGCGGCGGTCACCGCATCACCGTGATCGGCGACGGGCCGCGGTTTTCGTTCACGCCGTCGAACCCGTGGGTCGCCTTCGGGACGCGCAAAGCGGCCGACATCGGCATTGATGCCGCACCGGCGCTGGCGAGGCACGACATCGGTTTCGTCAGCGATCCGGCCGCGAAAGTGCATCCCGGGGAAAACCGCGTTGAAACGGTCGGCGGCAATAGCTTCGCCTACGACTACCTCGCGATCACGACCGGCCCGCGCCTGGCCTTCGACGAGATTCCGGGGCTCGGCCCGGAAGGCCATACACAATCGGTCTGCACCACCCCGCACGCCGAGCGTGCGTGGGCGCAGTACCAGAAATTCCTCGACAATCCGGGGCCGGTCGTGATCGGCGCGGCGCCGGGCGCGAGCTGCTTCGGCCCGGCCTACGAAACCGCCATGATCATCGATGCCGACCTGCGCAAGCGCAAGCTGCGCGACCGCGTGCCGATGACCTACGTCACCAGCGAGCCCTACGTCGGCCACATGGGCTTGGGCGGCGTCGGCGATTCGAAGGGATTGCTCGAATCCGAAATGCGCCAGCGTCATATCCGCTGGATCGCAAACGCGCGCATCACATCCGTGAGCGACGGCGAAATGACGGTCGAGGAACTGGATGCGAAAGGGCAGGTGGCGCAGCAGCACGCGTTGTCGTTCGCGTATGCCATGGTCATCCCGGCCTTCACCGGCGTCGACGCCGTGCGCGGTCTCGACGGCCTGGTCAATCCGCGCGGCTTCGTGCTGATCGACAAGAACCAGCGCAACCCGAAGTTCCGCAACATCTTCGCGGCCGGCGTCTGCGTGGCCATCCCGCCGGTCGAGGCGACGCCGGTGCCGACCGGCGCGCCCAAGACCGGGTTCATGATCGAATCGATGGTGAGCACCATCGCCGCCAACATTGCGGCCGACATCGAGGACAAGCCGGCGACCGCCGAAGCAACGTGGAACGCGGTGTGCCTGGCCGACTTCGGCGACACCGGCGCCGCTTTCGTCGCGCTGCCGCAGATTCCGCCGCGCAATGTCACCTGGACCAAGGTCGGCAAGTGGGTGCACGTGGCCAAGATCGCCTTCGAGAAGTATCACCTCGCCAAGATGCGCTCGGGCAACACCGAGCCGTTCTACGAAAAGTCGATCATGAAAATGCTCGGCATCGGGCGCCTGAAG
>DASTAL010000050.1:0-10513 GCA_035712685.1 Rudaea sp.
TGTCGGCCATGCTCAAGGCGCAAGGCGTTGGCCCGGGAGGCTGGAAGTTGTATATCAACGCGCAGATGCCGGGGGCGATGGCGTATTCGAACGGACTCGCCGGCAACGCCGACTGGCAACGCGACGCCGTGCAGTTGCGGATTCCAGCGAATGCGCTCCAACTCACGGTCGGCGTGACGCTGCTCGACGCAGGCGATGGCTGGATGGACAACGTCGAGTTGAAGGTCGTCGACTAAGCGAACTAAGCCAGCGGAAGAAGTATCTCGATCTCCAGCCCGCCGCCGTCGGCATTGCTGGCGCGGATGCGTCCGCCCTGGCGTTCGATCGCGCGCTTGGCGATCGCGAGCCCGAGGCCGCTGCCGCCGCTCTTGCGCTGGCGCGCGGCATCGGTGCGGAAGTAGGGCTCGAAGATGCGTGCGCAATCCGCGGCCGGCACGCCCGGCCCCATGTCGCGCACGCGCAGCCGCGCCTGGCCTTCGACGCGATCCAGGCGCAGGTCCACTTCGCTGTGCGGTGCGGTGTAGTGCACGGCGTTGCGCACCACGTTTTCCACCGCGCTCGCCAGCAGTTCCTCTTCCGCGCGCACGGTCAGCGGCGCGCTCTGGGCGATGCGCAACGTGCACGGGCGCGCCTGCGCCTCGAACGCGGCGTTGGCGGTGATGTCGGTCACGAGTTCGTCGAAGGCGACATCGTCGACTTGTTCCGGCAGCGTGGTTTCCATGCGCGAAAGCTGGATCGCCTGCCCGATCATTTCCTCGAGCCGTTCGGCTTCGCGCTCGATGCGGTCGAGTTGCGTGGTGGCGTCACCACTTGCCTGCGGACGCGCCAGTTCCAGCGCCACGCGCAGGCGCGACAGTGGCGAGCGCATTTCGTGCGAGACGTCGCGGATCAGGCGGCGCTGGCCGTCGACCAGTTCCTTCAGGCGTGCGGCCATGCGATCGAATTCCTCGGCCAGCGCGAGCACCTCGGCGCTGCGGCCGAAGCGTACTTCGCCGACGCGCGCCGACAAGTCCCCGCGCGCGACACGGCGCGCGCTGGCGCGGATGCGCGAGAGCGGCGCGGTCACATAGATGGCGAGCAGGGCGCTGGCCAGCGCGCAGATCAGCATCGCGATGCCGATGTTGGACCAGAACGTCATCGGCCGACGCCAGATCAGGCGCGACAGGAACGAACCGCCAAATACGGCCGCTGCGCGATACTCCGCCGCGTCGCCGCGTAGGTGCAGTGGATGAATGCGCACGCGCTCGGGTATTTCCGATCCGGGCGCGGCATCCAGCGCAGCGCGTGCCGCGTCGGGCAAGGTGCGGCCGAGCAGGTCGTGGCCTTGCGCATCCACGACGTAGATCGTGCCCGGTCCGTAGCCTTCGGAACTCTGCAGCCACTCGCGCAGGCCATCGACGCCGTGACGATGCAGTTCGACGCCGGTGCGCAGGAGCTGGTCGTCCATGGCCGCCTGCAGGCGCGTGATGCCCAGGCCGGGGATTTTCGCGCTTTCGAAATGGCTGGTCGTGGTCCAGGCCAGCGCCACGATCAGGACCACGCTGACCAGCCAGAACAGGGCGAAGATGCGCCAGAACAGGCCGCGCATGTCAGCCTTCGTCCACGATCCGGAAGACGTAGCCGCCGCGGTGCACGGTACCGATCATCGATTCGCCGTCGGCGGCATTGCCGAGTTTTCGCCGCAATTTGGAAATGTGTACATCGATACTTCGGTCGAACGGCCCGAGCGGGCGCCCGAGCACGTCCTGCGACAGGGTTTCCTTGCTGACGACCTTGCCCGCGTCGCGCAGCAGCACGGCGAGCACGTTGAACTCGGTGCCGGTCAGCACCAGCGGTTCGCCGCGCAAGGTCACGCTGCGCGAAGTGGCGCGCAGGGACACCGGACCGATGCTGACATCGTCCAGCCGCGCTGCATTGCCGTCGTCGCGCGTGCGGCGCAGGATCGCGCGCAGGCGCGCGGCGATCTCGCGCGGATTGCACGGCTTGGGCACGTAGTCGTCGGCGCCCAGTTCCAGGCCGAGGATGCGGTCGAGGTCCTCGCCGAGCGCGGTGAGCATGAGCACCGGCAGGGTGTCTTCGCGGCGCAACTCGCGCAGCAGATCCAGCCCCGAGCGGCCGGGCAGCATCACGTCCAGGATCAATGCGTCGTAGCCGCCGTCGCGCGCGCGCGCGAGCGCCTCGTCGCCATCGTGGCTGACATCCACGGCGAATCCGTCGCGCGCGAGGAAATCGCGCAGGAGCTGGCACAGCTCCTCGTCGTCGTCGGCCAGCAGGATCCTCGCTTCGCTCATGCGCGCGAGTGTACGGCATGGCCCCGTTGCCGGGGCCGCGTTTGCAAATGCTTACATCCGGTTCCCGGGGCTCTCGCCGCGCGCTAGTTTCCCTTCGCGCCGTGATGTTCGGCCGATAGCTTGTTCATCAGCGGCAGCACGGCGATGGCGATGACGGTGCAGACGATGCCGGCGTAACCCAGGTTGGTGAACAGGTGGGTGTAGATCGGCAGGGTCTGCAGCGGATCGGTGACATCCTGCGGGATCGCGGCGTAGTTGGCGACGATGCCGCCGAGGTATTGCGAGATGCCCACGCCGACGTAGTAAGCGCCCATCATGAAGCCGCCCATGCGCGCCGGGACGTAGCGCGCGATCATGGCCAGACCCAGGCCCGAAACCAGCAGTTCGCCCAGCGAATACAGGCCAAAGCCCCAGATCAGCACCCAGGTCGAGGCCTTGCCGGCCGCGTCCGCGTACAGGCCGGCCATGCCGTAGACGAAATAGCCGGCCGCGACCATGGCGAAGCCGAGCGCGAACTTGGCGGCGATGGAAATGTCCTTGCCGCGCTTGCCGAAATGCGTGTACAGCCAGGCCAGGATCGGCGACAGGATCATGATCCAGATCGGATTGAGCGCCTGGTATTGCCCCGGCAGCCAGGTATACAAATGCACGCCGAACAGGCTCCAGTCCCAGTTCGTGTTGCGCAGTGCGAACAGCGCCAGCGAGGTCGGCATCTGCTGGTAGAAAATGAAGAAGAAGATGGTCTGGATGGTCAGCACCAGCGCGGCGATGAGTCCGGCACGCTCGCTGCGATGGCTCTTGGCGATGAGGTAGCCGAAAATGCCGAGCATGGCCGCGCCCGCGGCCCACACGAACGCGCGCGCGATGGCCTGGTGCTGCAGGATCACGGCCGCGATCACGACGCACACCGCGCCGATGCCGAGCAGGGCGAGCAGGCGCTTGACCTCGAACGGACGCGCGTCCGGCTCCGAGCCGATGTGCGCCAGCGAAGCGCGCATGAAGAAGTAGTTGACCAGGCCGAAGACCAGGCCGAGGCAGCACACGCCGAATGCCGCATGCCAGCCGAATTCGTTCTGGTAGAGCGTGTTGACGTAGTCCTTGATCCACGGCGTGAGCAGCATCGAGAACGTCGAACCGATGTTCACTGCCATGTAGTAGATCGTGAACGCGCTGTCGATGCGCGAGTCGTCGCCGTCGTAGATCTTGCGCACCAGGTTGCCGGCGTTCGGCTTGAACAGGCCGTTGCCGACGACGATGACGCCGAGTGCGAAATACAGGAACTGCGCGTTCTCCGTCGGCAGGGTGATGAGCGCATAGCCGATGGCCAGAATCGCCGCGCCGGTGAGCATGGTGCGGCGCGTGCCGAAGATGCGGTCGCCGACCCAGCCGCCGATCGCGGGTGCCACGTAGATCAGCGCCGAGGCCGCGCCCCAGATCAGGTTAGCGTCGACGTCGCCGAAGCCCAGGCGCTGGACCATGTAGTACACGATCAGCGCCTGCATGCCGTAGTAGCCGAAGCGCTCCCACAGTTCGATGAAGAAAACGGTGGAGAACGACTTGTTTTGCGAGACAGGTGTTGACGACATGGCAGACCCGGTCAGGATGGCGAAGGGGCGAAGGTTAACCGATGCCGGGCGAAATGGAATGTGCGACCGCCGCAAACGCTCAGCGTGCCGCAGGCTTGATCCAGCGCCCGCACAGCATGGCCGCGAGCAGCGTGACCAGCGCCGCCAGGGCGACCGAGGCCAGCACGTCGGACAGGAAATGGAAGCTCGTGTCGATGCGGGCCAGCGCGATGAACAGCGGAACGATCAGCAACGGGATGCGCCAGCGCGGGAACAGGTACATCAGCGGCATGAACAAACCCCAGAAGAACGCATTGTGCCCGGAAGGAAACGAATTGCCGCCGGCGAACCAGGCATGGCTCCAGTCGCCATGGGCGAACAGTTCGTACGGGCGCTGCCGGCCGAATACGTCCTTCAATGCCCAGGCGCTGGCGATGGTCGCCAGTTGCACGCCGCCGGTGAAGATCAGCGCACGGGCAAGGGTGCTGCCGCGATTGAACAGCCAGCCGAGCACGCCGAGTGCGAACACGATGCCGCCGAGCAACACGCCGGACAGCGCGTGGCTGTGCAGCAGCGATCGCCCGGAAACCGCATCGAGTGCGCGCGTGCCTTCCACAAAAACGGCGGCGCTGGCCACCGCCGAGGCATGGACGGCCTCGGCGATGCGGCGGTCGAAACCCAGGATTGAGACCGATGCCAGCAATGCGCAGGCGAGGGCGGTCAGGGCGAGGGCGCGTTTGCTCATGGGCCAATGATCCGGAAAAGGTGTGGCATCATATCGCGCCTGTCGAAACCGGGGGATTCGTACGCATGCCGAGCACCGAACCGCGCGGACCGCGCCAGATCTGGAAGGCGCTGATCTGGTCGGGCAAGGGCCTGCGCGCTGGCTGGACGTTCGAGGCCTCGTTCCGGCTCGAAGTGTACTTGTGCATCGTCCTGTTCCCGCTTGGCCTGTGGCTGGGCAACGGCGCGCTGGAAAAGGCGCTGCTCTGCGGCAGCCTGCTGCTGGTGCTATCGGCCGAATTGCTCAATTCCGCCATCGAGGCCGTGGTCGACAAGGTCAGTCCCGAGTTCCACGAACTGGCCGGCCGCGCCAAGGATATGGGCTCCGCAGCCGTTTTCCTGCTCATGCTCAATGTGCTGGTATGCTGGACCTTGATCCTTTGGCAGCGCTTGTAATTTCGCGGCGCGGCGGAATACACACTCCATGAGCCTATTCCAAGGCGAACTCCTGATCGCCCTGCTTTCCCTGTCCACGCTGGAAATCGTGCTTGGCGTGGACAACCTCGTGTTCATCTCCATCGCGGTCGGGCGCCTGCCCGAGGCGCGGCGCTCGCTGGCGCGAAAGCTGGGCTTGAGTTTCGCCTGCCTGACCCGAATCGCCCTGCTGGTGGTGCTTGCACACCTGGCGCGCATGGACGATACCCACGCGCCGCTGTTCCATGTCGGCGGCCAGGTCATCTCGATCCGCGACCTGATCATGACCGGCGGCGGCGTGTTCCTGCTGGTCAAGGGCGCGATGGAAATCCACGAAGCCATCTACGGCGTGGCCAAGCCGCCGCCGGCGAACGCGGCGATGGCGGCGTTCGTCTGGGTGATCGTGCAGATCGCCCTGATCGACATCGTGTTCTCGCTGGATTCGGTCATCACCGCCGTCGGCATGGTGCGCAACATCCCGGTAATGGTCGCGGCGATCGTGCTCGCGGTGCTGGTGATGATCTTCGCCGCCGACACGGTTGGCGAGTTCATCGACGGCAATCCGACCATCCGCATGCTCGCACTGGCCTTCATCATGATGATCGGCGTGATGCTGGTCGGCGAAGGCTTCTCGATCCACATTCCGCGCGGCTACATCTATTTCGCCATGGCCTTCTCGGCCGTGGTGGAATTGCTCAACCTCGCCGCCAAGCGTCAGAAGAAAAAGCATCTCAAGCGGCGCCAGGACGACGCCGGCCGCGAAACGCTATCATGAATCCCGTACCACCGATCGGAGGAACGACCATGCGCCTGCAACGACTCGTGCTTCTCGCGCTCGCCGCTTTCATGCTGGCCGGCTGCGGCTACAACGCGATCCAATCCAAGGACGAGGCGGTCAAGGCCGCGTGGTCCGAAGTCATCAACCAGTACCAGCGCCGCGCGGACCTCGTGCCGAATCTGGTCAACACGGTGAAGGGATACGCCGAACACGAACAATCCACGCTTGAAGCGGTGACGAATGCGCGCGCGCAGGTCGGCAAGATCACGCTGACCGCCGACGACCTCAACGACGAGGCCAAGATGAAGGCGTTCCAGCAGGCGCAGGGCGAATTGTCGAGCGCGCTGTCGCGCCTGATGGCGGTGTCGGAAAATTATCCGAACTTGAAAGCCGACAGCTTGTTCCAGACCCTGCAGGCCCAGCTCGAAGGCACCGAGAACCGCATCGCGGTCGCGCGCAACCGCTACATTTCCGCGGTGCAGGACTACAACGTGCTGGTGCGCAGCTTCCCGCAGAACCTCACCGCGAAGATGTTCGGTTATTCGACGAAGGCGAACTTCACGGTGGAGAACGAGAAGCAGATCTCCATCGCGCCGACGGTGGATTTCAACAAACCGGCCGCGCCGCCGGCTCAGCCACCCGCGCAGCCGAAAAACTGACGCATGCGCGTGTTGCGCACATGCGCGGCGATCTTCGCGTTCGCCGCGCTGACGCTCGGTGCAGCGTGGGCCGCGAATGACGGCCTGCAGCCGATTCCGCCGTTCGGCGCGCGGGTTACGGACTTAACCAACACGCTGACGCCCGCGCAGGTGCAGGCGCTGACCGAGCAATTGCAGGCGCTGGAACAGCGCAAGGGCTCGCGCGTCGCGATCCTCATGTTGCCGACGACGCAACCCGAGGATATCGCCCAGTACAGCATCCGCGTCACCGATGCGTGGAAACTCGCGCGCACCGACAAGCAGGCCCAGGATGGCGTGCTGCTGACGATCGCCAAGGACGATCACCGCGTGCGCATCGACGTCGGCCGCGACCTGGAAGGCGCGATCCCCGATGCTGCCGCCGATCGCATCATCCGCGAATACATCACGCCGAAATTCCGCGCCGGCGATTTCAACGGTGGCATCACGGATGCGCTTGGCGCGCTGACCAAGCTCATCGACGGCGAAGCTCTGCCGCCGCCGCTCACCGACAACCGGCATGGCCTGTCCTCCGACGATGCATTCAATCTCCTGATACCGCTTATCTTCGCGGTCTTGTGGCTGCGTGCCGTTCTCGGACGCCTGCCGTCTGTGCCGCGTGCCGGGCTGATCGGCGCGGTTTGCGGTGGCGTGGTGTGGCTGATCACGGGCATGGCCGCGTTCGCGATCGGTGCGGCCGCGATCGGGTTGCTGCTCGGCTGGCTCGGCGGCAGCGGCGGCGGTTTTGCCGGGGGTGGCGGCTTTGGTGGCTGGAGCGGCGGCGGCTGGAGCAGCGGCAGTTCCGGTGGCGGATTCAGTGGTGGATTCAGCGGCGGCTCGTCCGGTGGATTTTCCGGCGGCGGCGCCTCGGGGAGTTGGTGAGATGGGCGCGTTACGCATGCTTCGCCACTCATTCGCCGAAGGCAGCGCGCGGCGGAAGTTTTCCGCGCCCGTCCTCGACGCCATCCAGAAGGCGATCGCCGCCGGCGAACGCCGTCATTCCGGCCAGGTGATGTTCGCGGTGGAAGGCGCATTGCCGGCGCTCGACCTCGCACGCGGGCGCAGCGCACGCGACCGTGCGCACGAAGTGTTCGCGCATTTGCGTGTGTGGGATACACAGCACAACAGCGGCGTGCTGGTCTACGTGCTGCTCGCCGACCACGCCATCGAAATCCTCGCCGACCGCGGCATCGCGGCGAAAGTTGGCGAGTCCGAATGGAAATCCATCGTCACGCAGATGCAGCAGCGCTTCGCTGCCCGGGAGTTCGAACGGGGCGCCGTCGAAGGCGTGAATGCGGTCAATGACATCCTCGCCCGGCATTTCCCCGCCGACGGCGCGACGCGCGCGAACGAGTTGCCGGATCGGCCCGTGGTGCTGTGAGGCGGATAGTTTGCTGAACCCGCGGTACACTCCAGACTCAACACGACGGAGTCAACCATGGGCACCAACACGTTTCATTTCCACCGTGTCCTGCGCGCCACGCCCGAAGTCGTCTACAAGGCCTTCCTCGATGCCGATGCGCTGGCCAAATGGCTGCCGCCGAACGGCTTCGTCGGCACCGTGCATGCCATCGACGCGCACGTCGGCGGCAGCTACCGCATGACGTTCCGCCATCTCGCCAGCGGCGAATCGCATACTTTCGGCGGCACCTACCTCGAACTCGTTCCCGGCGAACGCATCCGCTACAACGATCGCTTCGACGATCCCAACCTGCCCGGCGAAATGCACGCGACGATCACGCTAAAGCGCGTCTCCTGCGGTTGCGACATCGCGATCGTGCAGGAAGGAGTGCCCGATGCGATCCCCGCCGAAATGTGCCATCTCGGCTGGCAGGATTCGCTGCGGCTGCTGGCGCTGCTGGTGGAAGGCGCACCCGGAGCCTGAGCGGTTTGGTTGTCGCATTCGGGCATAACGCCAGCGCATTGAAAGCGGGTTTTCAAACTCCCGGGCGCTTTGAAAAAATGTTGTGTATATTTTTCAAAGTCAGCTAAACTCCGAAAAATCGCTTTCAAAGCGAGGGGAAGGGTGAATCCAGCGGATTTCCATGCGCCGCAAGCGGGCCGGATCGTGCGCACCGCGGCAGGCAACGCGGCCTTTGTGCCTGCGCCGCTGCCGCCGCATCTGGAATTCGATCTCGGTCTCGTACGCGCGTTGTCGCGCGCAGATGCGGCACTGAGCGAATTGTCCGGGCTAGGGGTGTTGCTGCCGAACCGGCACTTGCTGATTGCGCCTTACCTGCGCCGCGAAGCGGTACTGTCGTCGCGTATCGAAGGTACACAGGCGAGCCTTGCGGATCTGCTCGCCGAAGAAGTGGGGCAAGCGCCGCAGGCTGCTCCCGACGACGTGCACGAAGTGCGCAACTACGTCACGGCGCTCGAATATGGCGTGAAGCGGCTCGATACCTTGCCGCTATCGCTGCGGCTCGTGCGTGAACTGCACGAAAAGCTGATGCGAGGCGTGCGTGGCGAGAAGGCTACTCCAGGCGAATTCCGCCGGCGGCAGAACTGGATCGGCCCGAAAGACTGCAGCGAAGCGGCCGCGTCGTACGTTCCACCACCCGTGCCGGACATGAAGCAAGCTCTGTCCGACTGGGAAAAATTCCTGCATCTGCGCGATGCGTTGCCCGAACTCGTGCAATGCGCGCTGATGCACGAACAGTTCGAGGCGATCCATCCGTTTCTCGACGGCAATGGTCGCGTCGGTCGTTTGCTGATAACCCTGTTCCTGATCGAGCGGGGGCGCCTGTCGCAGCCGCTGCTTTATCTGTCGGAATACATCGAGCGCCACAAACAGGATTACTACGACGCCTTGCAGCGCGTGCGCACGCATGGCGCATGGAGTGCGTGGCTGCGCTACTTCCTCGAAGGCGTGCGCTGGAGCGCCGCGCGCGCCGCGCGTCAGGCACGCGAACTGACGGCGTTGCGCGAAAAGCTGCGGCGCAAAGTGGCACAAGCGCCGAAGGCTTTGGCATTGATCGACGAATTGTTCGTCAACCCATACATCAATGTGGCACGCGCCAAGGATATTCTTGGCGTCACCGATCCGACCGCGCGCACTGCCATCGCCGTATTGGAAAAGGCGGGGATCGTGCGCGAAGCCACCGGTCGCACCTGGGGCAAGATGTATCTCGCGCACGGCGTACTGAAGGCCATCGAATATCCAAAGGACAATGATTAACGCATGTCCAAAGTCCTGATCCAGAACTACCTCGCCGATCTCGCCAAACTGCGCCAGGTCGGCGGCACGCATCGCGAATCCGTGGTGCGCGAGGCGTTCAAGGATCTGCTCAAGGGCTGGGCGCGCGCGCACGATCTCACCTTCGTGCCCGAGTACGAGATCGAGTCGCCCGCCAAGGAGCGCCGTTACGTCGATGGCGCGCTGCTCTACGGCCTGCGCCTGCCGTTCGGCTACTGGGAAGCCAAAGACGAAAAGGACGACCTCGATGCCGAGATCGAAACCAAGTTCAAGCGCGGCTATCCGACCGACAACATCATCTTTGAGGATTCGCGTGCAGCGGTGCTGATCCAGAGCGAGCGAAGTCGAAACGCTGCTGGCCCTTCGACTTCGCGCCTAAGGCGCTACGCTCAGGGCGAACGGAGTTTCAAACTGCACCGCTACCTGGATGACGCGAGATTGAGTGCGTCCGGTTCGCTTAATGCCGGTTCGCATTGCGTGCCGCGGCAGACGTAGGCCGCGCCGCCGGAAGTATACGTTTGCGCGGCGAGAATGTCGGGCAGTTTTCCCGCCTGCGCGGGGATGAGATAGATGTCACAGCGGCGGTGCGCCTGCGCAGCGAGGGCGGCGCGCCACGTCGATTCTTCCGATGCGCCGTCGAAGCGCACGACGACATGCGTGCGCGGATGCAGGAAATCGTTCAATGCGCGCAGCATGGCGCAGCAAGCCAGCGGCATCTGCCGCAGGCTGGAGAACCCGGCGCGAAGCGCGCGTTCGGCGGCGTCGAGATAACGCATCTCGCCGACGAGATGACCCAGGCGCAGCAATGC
>DASTAL010000051.1:0-2609 GCA_035712685.1 Rudaea sp.
CTGAACCTCGTGCCCATCATCCCCACACTGTTGCTGACGATCCTGCCGATCAAGACGCAGACGTGGATGTACGCGGTGCCGCTGCTGGGCCAGCAGGTCACGATCCTGCGCCTGATGCGCGGCGATCCGGTCGCGGATTCGACGTTGCTGCTGTGCTTCGCCTGCACCACCGTCGCGGCGTTGCTCGTTGCCCTGGTCACGGCGAAGATCTACCACAGCGAGCGCCTGGCGATATCGGCATGAGGACTCCGCGATGAATCGAAGACTGCAAATTGTCCAGGGGCTGATCTGGGCCGCCGTCATTCTCGCGGCGGCGATCGCCGGTGCCGACCCATTCTTCACCACGGTTCTGTTGCCGGTCCTGGCGAGTTCCGCGTTTGGACCGATCGTGCGCCCGTCGTGTCGGTTACGCGTGCAGACTAAAGCGTAAGCGCGCGCCGGTACTGGATCGCCTCCATCAGGTGCGCCGTGGCAACACGGTCGCTGCCGTCCAGATCGGCGATGCTGCGCGCGACGCGCAGAACGCGATGATAGGCGCGCGCCGACAGGCCGAGCTTGTCCAGCGCGCGTTCGAGCAGACTGCGATCGGAAGATATCAGCGCGCAATCACGCTGCACTTCGCGATTGGACAGGCGCGCGTTCGGTTTGCCGGCGCGTTGCAATTGGCGTTCCCGCGCAGCGACGACGCGCGCACGCACGCTGGCGCTGCTTTCGCCCGCCGGCGCGGCATCGCCCAAGTCCGCGAGCGGCACGCGCGGCACGGCAATCTGCAAATCAATGCGATCGAGCAATGGTCCGGACACGCGCGCCCGGTAGCGACGCACCTGTTCGGGCGTGCAGGCGCAACGTCCGGACGGATCGCCGGCATAACCGCAGGGGCACGGGTTCATCGCCGCGACGAGCTGGAACGCGGCGGGAAATTCGGCCTGGCGAGCGGCGCGCGAGATCACGATATGGCCGGATTCGAGCGGTTCGCGCAGCACCTCGAGCACGCGCCGGTCGTATTCCGGCAATTCATCGAGGAACAGCACGCCGCGATGGGCGAGCGAGATTTCGCCGGGACGCGGTACCGGGCCGCCGCCGACCAGGGCGACGGCGGAGGCGGTGTGGTGCGGGGCGCGGAAAGGCCGCGTTTTCCATTTGTGGAAATCGATACCACAACCGGATACGGAGCGGATCGCCGCGGCTTCCAGCGCCTCGGCCTCGGTCAACGGCGGCAGGATGCCGGGCAGTCGGCTCGCCAGCATGGTCTTGCCAGTGCCCGGAGGACCGACGAACAAGGCGTGATGATTGCCGGCGGCGGCGATCTCCAGCGCACGCCGCGCGTGCGGCTGACCGCGCACGTCGGCCAGATCCAATGCGGTCGCGGCGAGGCTCTCGTCTTCTGCCATTCCCGTGGCAACCGGCAATTGCGCCGCGCCGCGCAGGAATGCGCACACTTCCAGCAGCGACGAAGCGCCGTGCGCGGTGGCGCCGCCGACCAGCGCCGCTTCGGCGCCGTTGTCGCGCGGCACGATCAGGGTGCGTCCGGTTTTCGCGGCTTTCAGCGCCGCCGGCAGGACGCCGGTGACCGGACGCAATTCGCCGGACAGCGCGAGTTCGCCGAGGAATTCGTATTGGGCGAGGCTTTCTTTCGGCAAGTGTCCTTGCGCGGCGAGGATGCCGAGTGCTATCGGCAGGTCGAAGCGTCCGCCGTCCTTGGGCAGGTCCGCCGGCGCCAGACTCACCGTGACGCGGCGCGACGGATATTCGAGCTGCGCATTCTGTATGGCGACGCGCACGCGGTCGCGCGCTTCCTTCACCGCCGTCTCGGGCAGGCCGACAATGCTTGTGCCCGGCAGTCCGCCGGACAAGTGCACCTCGACGGTGACCGCTGGCGCGGAAACGCCGTCCTGGGCGCGGGAGTGGACGATGGCGAGACTCATGCGAAACCTCCGGACAAATCCGCCCGTGCCGCGTTCGCGGCGCGAACCGTCAATCGGAATCAGCGAAACGGCTAGCTGGACTTGCCTTCCAGTTCGTCCACGCGTGCTTCCAGCGCCTCGACCTTCTCGCGTGTGCGCAACAGCACGCCGCGTTGCACGTCGAATTCCTCGCGTGTGACGAGGTCGAGCTTGCGCAGGCCTGCACGCAGCGCGTCGCGGAAGTTCGCGGCGAGATCGTCGCGTGCCTCGCGCGCGCCGGGCGGAACCAGGTCGGCGAGGCGGCGGGCCAGGTCGTCGATGGCGGTGGCATTGAACATGGCGTGCTCCTGCAATTCGATGCGCGCAGTGTAGCCAAACACGTACGCCGGTGCTGTCGGCAGCGCACGCCTTGCCGCGTAGGAAATCGCCTACGCGCCGGGTATAGTGTCCGCCCGCGATCCGACGGAGCGATCCATGAAAATGGTGATGGCCATCATCAAGCCGTTCAAGCTCGACGATGTGCGCGAAGCATTGGCCGAAGCGGGCGTGCAGGGCATCACGGTGACCGAGGTCAAGGGTTTCGGCCGGCAGAAGGGCCACACCGAGCTGTACCGCGGCGCCGAATACGTCGTCGATTTCCTGCCCAAGCTCAAGCTCGAAATCGCCGTACCGGACAATCTGGTCGAACGCGTGGTCGAGGCGATC
>DASTAL010000052.1:0-1610 GCA_035712685.1 Rudaea sp.
GATCCGCTGAAACAGCCGGTACTCAAGCGCCTGCTCGACGGCGAATCGGTGTTCCACGGCGAAAAGGCCTGGCAAAACGCCGAACAGGACCCGCTCCTGCAATTCTTCCAATTCGAGGCCTTCATCGGCCTACCGCTGCGCGACGAACGCCGCAGCACGCTCGGTGCGCTGATGATCGCGCGCCGCAGCGCATTGGCCGCCGACGCCGTGCTGATCGATACCCTGCGTGCGATCGCCGCGCGCCTGGCCCTGGAACTCGAACTGCGCCGTGCGCGCGAGCAGGGCCGTGCGAAAGGCCTGCAGGATGCGCTCACCGGGCTGCCGAACCGGCTGCTGTTCAACGATCGCCTGGAAACCACGATCAAGGAAGCGCACCGCACCAGCGAGATGTTCGCCGTGCTGTTCGTGGACCTGGATCGTTTCAAGAGCATCAACGATTCGCTCGGCCACGGGGTCGGCGACGAGGTATTGATCGCAGTGGCCAAGCGCCTGCGCGCCAGCGTGCGCGCATCCGACACCGTGGCACGCTATGCCGGCGACGAGTTCATCATCATCTTGCGCCACATCGTGCAGCGCGACGACGTGATGCGCATCGCCGAGAAGATCGTGCGCGTGATGGAGGCGCCGCTGACCCTGGGCGACGGCAGCGAATTGCACATCACCGCCAGCATCGGCGTGAGCTTCTACCCGGACGATGCGACCAATGCCGAGCGCCTGCTCAAGCATGCCGACGTCGCCATGTACAGCGCCAAGGGCATGGGTCGCAACAATTTCCAGACCTACGTGGCCGTGCCCGAGGAATCGCACCAGCAGCGCCTTGCCCTGGAGTCCAAGCTGCGCGTCGCCGAGAAAAACGGCGAATTGCGCGTCTATTACCAGCCGCAGGTCAACACCGAGAGCGAGGACATCTCGGGCATGGAGGCGCTGATCCGCTGGGAGCATCCGGAACTGGGCATGATCAGCCCCGGCTTCTTCATCCCGCTGGCCGAGGAAAACGGGCTGATCGTGCCGATCGGCGAGTGGGTCATGCGCACCGCCTGCGCGGACGCGCGGCGCTGGCAGGATCGTTTCTCGCTGAATCTGCGCGTCAGCGTGAACCTGTCCGCCCTGCAGTTGCGCCAGCAGAATTTGGTCGAAGTCGTGGCGCAGGTGTTGCGCGATACCGGCCTCGAAGCAAACCTGCTCGACCTGGAAGTGACCGAAAGCATCAACGTCAAGAACATCCCGAACCTGCTAGAAACCCTGCAGGGCCTGCGCGACCTCGGCTGCCATATCGCGATCGACGATTTCGGCACGGGGCAGTCGTCGCTGGATTACATCAAGCGCTTTCCGGCCGACCGCATCAAGATCGACCAGACCTTCGTGCGCAACATCGGCGTGGACCCGGACGACGAGGCGATCGTGCGCGCCACCATCGGCATGGCCCACAATCTCGGCCGCGCCGTGGTCGCGGAGGGCGTGGAAATCGAGCAACACCTGGATTTCCTGCGCGGTGAGGGCTGCGAGGAATTGCAGGGCTACCTGTTCTGCCGGCCCTTGCCGGCAGCCAGTTTCGAGAACCTGCTGAGCGAGCGCGAGCGCCTGTTCCAGAATGCCCGGCAGGCGGGCGA
>DASTAL010000053.1:0-1507 GCA_035712685.1 Rudaea sp.
CCCGCGCCAGGCGCGATGCCGCCAAGCGCGCCGCCCTGCGCACCGATTGAACGCGCGCTGACCGACGACGCCGGCGCGCTTGCCTTGTGCCGGCGCGCTCACTACAGTCGCCCTCCCGCACCATGCATTGGGGATTTGTCATGTCCACGTTCGTCCGTTTCGCCCTTGTCGCCGCGCTTGCGGCCGCCGGTTTCGGCTGCAACCAGCAACAGAACGCTTCCAGCCCGGCTACGCCCGCCGCGGTCGCGGTTCCGGCCACGCCCGATGCCGCCATTGCCGCCTCGATCAAGGCGTTGCGCGATAACAACATCGCCGCGTTGATCGACAATGCGCTGCCGGCGGCCGAAGCGGTCAAGCTCAAGGCCGACTGGAACAAGGACATCAACGCCGAGCCGATCTCGGACGAGGACCGCAAGGAATTCGCCGAGAAAATGTCGGCGCTGACCGCGCCGGATGCCGAAGCGAAGATGTACGCGCAGATCCAGCCCAAGCTGGCCGAGTTCGACAAGCAATCCGCGCAGCAGATGCCGATGATGATCGCGATGGGCCAGGGTTTCGCCAAGAGCGCGATTGCGCAGAACAAGGACCTGTCCGACGCACAGAAAAAACAGGCCGAAGATCTGCTCGACGCCACCGCGCAGTGGGCGCAGACGACCAAGTTCACGGATCCCGCCCTGGTCAAGGCGGCGATCGCGCAGATCTGCAAGACCGCGCGTGCGGTGAACCTGAAGACCGCCGACGAAGCGCGCGCGCTCAGCTACGAGCAGGCGATGCAGAAAGCCGGCATCGTGCTCGGCGGCGTCAAGGCGGTGCTCGCCGTGTATGGGTTGAACATCGACAAGACGCTCGATTCGGTCAAGCTCGAACAGGGCGCCGCCAACGGCGACGCGGCCACGGTCAAGGTCACGTACACCGCATTCGACAAGCCGTTCACCACCGAAGCGGAAATGGTCAAGGTCGACGGCCGCTGGTACGGCAAGCACGCCATCGAACAGTGGCAAAAGCATCAGGCAGAAATCGCCACAGCTGCGAAGGCGCCGGCGCCGGCCGAGCCGGCAGCGGCGGATTCCGGCAAGTAATTTCGCTTTTCGGATGTCTGGAATATGGCCCGCCAAAAGCGGGCCATATGCTTTCTGAACAACCGCGTCCCGTACAATGGCCGCATGGACGCTCCCGCGCCGGTCACCTCACGCCCTTCCACTGCGCCGCGCGCGGCGTGGTGGCTGCGTGCGCTCGGCCACATGGTCGAGCCTTGGCTTTCGATCCGGCGCGAACCCGAGGACGTGCGCACCCAGATCGACGCCGGCAAGCCGGTCATCTACGTCACCGAACGTTACGGACTTTCCGACACGTTGATCCTGGAACAGGCCTGCCGCGAAGCCGGCCTGCCCGAGCCGCTGCAGCCCCTGCAACTCGGGCCGTTGCGCCGCCCGCGCTCGATGTTCGCGCTGGCCCGGCGCGAAGGCTGGCTGTACCGCCGCCGACCGCGCACCCATTCGCAGACGCT
>DASTAL010000054.1:0-2561 GCA_035712685.1 Rudaea sp.
CGAATCGACGATGAAGCCGACAACTGCCGCGCACAGCATCAATTCGAGATCGGCCACGCGCAGGCGGGAAACAGCAAGTTGCCACGCCGCGAAGGCGGCGAACATGGCAGGTCCCGCCCACCACCAGCCGCGTGCGGCGCCAGCGATGGCCGCCAGCCAGGTGGCTTGATAAAAAACGACGTTGATCCAGAAATTCACGGCGGCGTGTCCAGATCGGGAAGGAACGCCGCGCGACGGCAACCCGGCTTGACCAGCAGCATCTGCACGTCACCGGTCGAGCGCTCATGGAAACCGGCTTCGCAATAGGCGAGATAGAAATCCCACATGCGCGCGAAGCGTTCGTCGTAGCCGAGCGCGCGCACGTCGGCGAGGCGCCGGTGGAAGCGTTCGCGCCAGGCCGCAAGGGTGAGCGCGTAGCTCGGGCCGATGTCCTCCAGATGGAACAGCTTCAGGTCGCTGGCGCGCGCCGCCGCCTCGAGCATCACGCTTACCGCCGGAATGAAACTGCCCGGGAAAATGTAGCGCTTGATGAAATCCACGGCACGCAGGGCTTGCGCGTAACGGTGATCCTCGATGGTGATGGCCTGGATCAGGGCCATGCCGTCGGGCTTGAGCAGGCGTCCAACCTTGCCGAAATAGGAATCCAGGTACTGATGCCCGATCGCCTCGATCATCTCGATCGACACGAGCTTGTCGTAACGGCCGTCGAGATCGCGATAGTCGCTCAACAGCACGTCAATGCGATCTTGCAGCCCGGCTTCGCGCACGCGCGCGCGGGCGAGATCGTGTTGTTCGCGCGAAATTGTCGTGGTGGTGACGTGACAGCCGAAATGCCGCGCCGCATGCAGGGCGAAGCCGCCCCAGCCGGTGCCGATCTCGACCACGCGGTCGGCCGGATTCAGCGCAAGCTTGCGGCAGATGCGATCGAGCTTGCGCGCCGAGGCGGCTTCCAGCGACTCGTCCGCGCGCGCGAAGATCGCCGAGGAGTACATCAGGTTTTCGTCGAGGAACAGGCGGAAGAAATCGTTGCCCAGGTCATAGTGGGCCGCGATGTTGCGGCGACTGCCATCGCGTGTATTGCGATTGAGCGCATGCCAGGCGCGCATTGTCCAGCCGCCAATGCGCGCCAGCCCGGTTTCCATCGCGTCCAGCAGATCGCGGTTGCGCACCAGCATGCGCATCAGCGCGACCGGATCGTCGCAGGTCCACGCCGAATCCATGTAGGCTTCACCGGCGCCGACGCTGCCGTTGCCGGCGACCTGCCGGTAAAAGCTCGCATCGTGTACGTGCATCGTCGCGTGCAGGGTCTGTGCGGGATCGTCCGCCGGCGTGCCCAGCGTGATGTCGCCGAGCGCATCGACGATGCGCAACCGGCAATCGCGCAGTGCCGACATCTGCCGCAGCAGGCGTGAGCGCAGTGTGCGATCCAGCCATCCGTATGTGGCGGGAACGGAAGCAGCGGCGAGGGCGGTCGATTCGGTATTCATGGGTGGCTCGTCTTACCCTGCTGATTGTGTCCAGGACGATCATGTCCCGGATGATCATAGACGGGGTTGCGTCTAAGAAAGATCAAGAAAGCCTGCCAGTGGATGGCGGCAACAATTTTGAGGGTCATTGCCGGGAAGCGCGTCAGAACGCGAGCCAGATTCCATCCGGTCAGCGGCTTGCGCTCGAGCACCATCGTGGCGTCGAATTCGTTCTTGCCCGCGTCGACCACGTCCATGTGCACGCGCAAGGCATCGTCCGGCGCGGTAAAGCGCCAGGCGTAGTCGCGCTGCATGGGCACGAACGGCGAGACGTGGAAGTTCTTGGCGAACTCCCAGTGCAGGGCGGCACCGTGACGTTGTGCATCCGCAACAGGCAGCACGTAGCTGTGGCGCTCCTTCCATGGCGTGTTGGTGATTTCGGCAACGACGGTGTCAAGCGTCGTGCCGTCGTCGGCATAGCAGTAGTAGAAACTCACCGGGTTAAAGCAGTGGCCGAAATAACGCAGATGGGTGAGCAGGCGGATGGGTCCGGATGGCGCGCGGCCGGTCGCTTCGCGCACGCGCGCACGCACGGCGTCGGCAAGCGGAATGTTTGGATCGCCCAGGTAATCGCTGCGCCGGAATTGCGCCAGGTTGCGCCGGTTCACCGACCACAGCCAGCGTCCCGCAAAGACGCGGTCGAGTTCGTCCAGGTCCAGGTACAGCATGTACATGCGGTAGCGGAACGCGTGCGCATGCGGCGCATGGCGGCGGTGCCGCACCCAGCCTTCGTAGATGCAACTGGCGAGCCGAGCATTCACGGCCAGCGCACTCCCAAGCCATTGGCGACGTCGACCGCACTGCGCATGCCGTCTTCGTGGAAGCCCCAGCCCCAGTAGGCGCCGGCAAACCAGGTGCGACTCGCGCCCTGTATTTCCGCCTTGCGCCGTTGCGCGGCGACGCTGGCCTGCGTGTAGTCCGGATGGTGATAGCGCAGGCGTTTGAGGATCTTCTGCGGCGCAATCTGTGCCGTGCGATTGAGCGTGACGACGATCGGCTCGGCGCAGTCCAGCGATTGCAGTTGGTTCATGCAGT
>DASTAL010000055.1:0-1680 GCA_035712685.1 Rudaea sp.
TGGAACCGACCGGGATGTTGCGCAGCGGCAGGGTGTTGCCGGCCTTGATCGGGGCGTTGCTGCCCGCGATCACCTGGTCGCCGGCCTTCAGGCCCTTGGGCGCGATGATGTAGCGGCGCTCGCCGTCGACGTAGCACAGCAACGCGATGTGCGCGGTGCGGTTCGGGTCGTACTCGATGCGCTCCACGCGCGCCGGGATGTTCTCCTTGTCGCGCTTGAAGTCGATCAGGCGGTAATGCTGCTTGTGGCCACCGCCGATGTGGCGGGTGGTGATGCGGCCGTGGTTGTTGCGGCCGCCGGTCTTGCCCTGCTTCTCGACCAGGGCCGCATGCGGCGCGCCCTTGTGCAGGTCGGGCGTGACCACGCGGACCGCGCTGCGGCGGCCGGGAGACGTGGGCTTGAACTTCATCAATGGCATCGGACTGTCCTCAGGCCTTGGCCGACGTGACGTCGATCGACTGGCCTTCGGCCAGGGTCACGTACGCCTTGCGCCAGTCGCCGCGGCGGCCGGCACGGTTGCGGAACGCGCGGCTCTTGCCCTTCACGTTCACCACGTTCACCGACTTCACGCTGACGTCGAACATCTGCTCGACGGCCGCCTTGATGTCGGCCTTGCTGGCTTCGCGGGAAACCTCGAAGGCGTACTGGTTGGAAAGCTCCTGCAGGCGCGCGGTCTTTTCCGACACGCGCGGCGCGCGCAGCACTTCGAACACGTTCACGGCGCTCATGCCAGCCACTCCTCGATCTTCTTCACCGCATCGGAGGTGACGACGACGGTGTCGGCGCCGACCAGCGCGACCGGGTCCAGGCCCTGGACGTCGCGCACTTCCACGTACGGCAGGTTGCGTGCCGACAGGTACAGGTTCTCGCTCGCGTCTTCGGTGACGATCAGCGGGCGCTGGCCGACTTCGAGGCCCGCGAGCTTGGCCACCAGGCCGCTGGTCTTGGGCGCGTCGACGTCGAACGCGTCGACGACCTTGAGCCGGCCCTGGCGGTTGAGCTCGGACAGGATCGCGGCGATCGCGGCGCGGTACATCTTGCGGTTGACCTTCTGCTCGAAGCTGCGCGGCTTGGCCGCGAAGGTCACGCCGCCGCCGACGAAGATCGGGGCCGTCAACGCGCCGTGACGCGCGCCGCCGCCCTTCTGCTTCTTCGACTTCTTGGTGGTGCCGTTGACTTCCGAACGCGTCTTCTGCGCCTTGGTGCCGGCACGCCCCGCGTTGCGGTAGGCAACGACGACCTGGTGGACCAGGTCTTCGCTGAATTCACGGCCGAAGACGGCGTCGGAGACCGACAGCGTCTTGCCGTTGCTGATGGCGAGTTCCATCGTCATCGTCTCCTTAAATCTTGCTCGACGGACGCACGATCACGTCGCCGCCCGGGGCGCCCGGGACAGCGCCACGGATCGCGATCAGGCCGCGCTCGGCGTCGACCTTGACGACCTGCAGGCGCTGCGTGGTCTGCTGTTCGGCGCCCATGTGGCCGGACATCTTCTTGCCCGGGAACACGCGACCGGGGGTCTGGCGCTGGCCGATCGAGCCCGGCGCGCGGTGCGACAGCGAGTTGCCGTGCGTCGCGTCGCCCATGCGGAAGTTCCAGCGCTTGATCGTGCCCTGGAAGCCCTTGCCCTTGGTCACGCCCTGGACGTCGACGATCTGGCCGACTTCGAAGATGTCGGCC
>DASTAL010000056.1:0-13171 GCA_035712685.1 Rudaea sp.
GGAATCAGGTTCTGGCCGAAGCTCACGCCCTGCGGCGTCCTGCGATAGGTGAGAAGGGTGCGCAAGGGTTCACCGGATGGATCGAACGCGCCGCGCTCGAAGTCCACCGTCGTGAACACGCAGCGGATGCACGGCTTGGCCACGTCGAATTCGACGCCGCCGATGCGCACGCGTTTCCATCCATCTTCGGCATGTGGCGCGGTGCCGGCGATCACGAGGCTGGGCCGGAAGCGCAGCATCGACACGGGTTGCGCCAGCTTCGCGTTGAGCAGGTCGAGAGCGGCTTGCGAGATGAGAAGCAGCGGATAGCCATCGGCGAAACTCACGATGTCGTCGGGCTGCGAGTAGTCCGGATCCATGCGGCGCAAACACTCGTCGTCCATGTACGCGAAACGCGTGGGGGCGCCGAGGAAGGCACTGATCCAGGCATCGGTAGCGGCGTCGGCGACGCGCGCGGCGACTCGACTTCCCCAAACTTCGACCGTCAGCCGCGCGAGCTCCGACTCAGGGGCGAGACGCAATTCAGGCATGCCCGGCGCGCGCAGGCGCAGCGCCTCGCCAGCGGGATCGGCGCGAATCAGGGTCAGACGCGGATGCTGGCGGCCGGTCAGGAATTTCCCGTTCGCATCCACCACCATCCAGCGCCGATCGTGCTCGAGACCACGTGCTTCCACGCGTGCCGAATCGAGAGGCAGAGGCGCGCAGGACTTGAGTGGGTAGACATGGATGGACGCAAGGGTCGGTGTCATGAGGGCATGTTACGCTACGCGCCAGTCACGTCGAGGGCGCATGGATGAGCGATCCGCATTCTCAGGCCGGCGCGTCCCCCAAGGCGCGCTGGCTGCGCGTGGAGAATGGCGAGTGGCCGGCGGTGCTGCTCGGCTTTGCCTATTTCTTCTTCCTGCTCGCCGCGTACTACGTCATCCGCCCGGTGCGCGACCAGCTTTCGGCGGCGGTCGGTTCGATCGAACTGCCGGTTTTCTACAGCGTCACGTTCGTCGTCACCCTGGCGCTGACGCCGTTGTTCGGCGCGTTGGTTGCGCGCTTCAAGCGCCGTCGCTTCGTGCCAGTCGTATACGCTTTCTTCCTCGCCGGGATGCTCGCTTTCATCCCCCTGTTCCAGGAGCAGGGCCAGATCGGCGCGCGCTTGCTGGGCACGGTGTTCTTCGTCTGGGTGAGCGTGTTCAATCTGTTCGTGGTCGCGGTGTTCTGGAGCTTCATGGCGGACCTGTTCGATCCCGAACAATCACGCCGCCTGTTTCCGCTGATCGCGCTCGGCGGTCCGCTCGGCGCGATCGTGGGGCCGATCCTGACCCGTGAACTGGTGTTTCGCGTCGGTGTCGCGGGATTGCTCTGCGTTTCGGCGGTCATGCTTGCGGCCACGCTGGCATGCATTTTCGCGCTGTTGCGCTGGTCGCGCGCGCACCCGGTGCGCGGCGACGCGCGACGCGACGAGCGCATCATCGGCGGCGGGGTGATGGCGGGCGCGGCGATCACGTTCTCCTCGCCGCTGCTTTTCCGCCTCGCCGCCCTAATGCTGCTCGGCGACAGCGTCGGCACGGTGGTTTATGCGTTGCTCGCCGACTATAGTCATGCGCATTTCCATACCGCGGCCGCGCGCATCGATTTCGCCGCCAGTCTCGATCTTGGCACCAACCTTCTGCAGGCCGCGTTGCAGGTCCTGCTTACGCGCGAGCTGATGGTGCGCCTGGGTCCGGTCTGGGCGCTGGTGGCGGATGGCGCGATCAAGGCGCTGATGCTCGCCGGCCTGATCGTGTTCGGCGCCGGCTGGATCGCCGTCGTCGCCGTGATCACGCGCGCCAGCGCCTATGGCGTTTTCAAGCCGGCGGCCGACAGCCTGTATACGCTGGTCAATGCCGAGACGCGCTACAAGGGCAAGAATTTCATCGATACCGTGGTCTGGCGTTTCGGCGACGTGGTCATCACCAGCGGCCTGAACGTGTTGCGCGGCGCCGGCGTGGCGCTCGCAGGGCTGGCCGGACTAACCATGGTTGCCGCCTGCGCGTCGGGTTTCCTCGGCTGGCGGGTGGGAAGAGCGCGGGAGCTGCAGGACACGGTTCCCGCGCGTTGATCACGCGACGCTGCGCAGCTCCGGTTTCGGTTTTGCCGTAGCGGCACGCAATTCCGCCGGATCGAAGTCGTCCACGTCGATGAACTCCTGCGCGGCCGCACGCACGCGTTCGAGCAGCCTGCGTTCCTCGGCGCTGAGCGCGCCGGTTTTCTCGGCTTCGGCGAGTTGCGCATCGGCATCCAGCGCCTTGATCGCGCCGGCTTTGAGCGCCTTGGCGAACTTGCGCTCCACGGGTTCGGCGGCGATCACCTCGGGCAGCAGCGCGTTCATGCGCCCGACCGGGTTGTTCGCGCTCGGCGTGAGGTAAATCCATTCGGCCAGGCGCGCGCGCGCGTCGTTCGGCGCGCACAGGATCGTGGCGACACGGTGGCCGAGGCGGTCGGACGGCGGCGCTTCGCGGCGGCCGATCGGGAAGATCAGCGCGCGCAGCAGCCACGCGACCGGGCGGATCGGGAAATTGCGCAACACGCCGTCGAGCGCGCTCTGCATCCGATACGCGCAATCGTGGAACGCCCAGGCCAGCAGCGGCTGGTCGGCGACGGGGCGGCCCTGGTCCTCGTAACGCTTGAGCATCGCGCTCGCGATGTAGAGGTTGGACAGCACGTCGCCCAGGCGCGCGGAGATCTTTTCCTTGAACTTGAGCTTGCCACCGAGCGTGAGCATGGCGGTGTCGGCAGCCAGTGCCAGGTTCGCCGCGTAGCGGTTCAGTTTGCGATAGAAACGCCGCGTATATTTGTCTCCCGGCGCGCCGCCGACGTGCGCGTGGGTGAGGCCAAGCACGAAACTGCGCGCGGCGTTGGAGATCGCGAAGCCGACGTGGCGGAACAGCACGCGGTCGAATTCGGTCAGGCGCTGGCGGTAGTCGGCAATCTGCGCGGCCTGCAATTCCTTGAGCACGAACGGGTGGCAGCGGATCGCGCCTTGGCCGAAGATCATCAGGCTGCGCGTCATGATGTTGGCGCCTTCCACCGTGATCGCGATCGGCGCGGTCTGCCACGAACGGCCGGCGTAGTTGGACGGGCCAAGCTGCACGGCCTTGCCGCCGTGCACGTCCATCACGTCGCGCGCGACCTCGCGGCCGAGTTCGGTGCAATGGTACTTGGCGATGGCCGATCCCACCGCCGGCTTCTCGCCGCGGTCGACCGCCGCCGCGCTGGCGCGCGACAGCGCAGTGATCGCGTAGGCGTGGCCGCCGATGCGCGCGAGCGCTTCCTCGACGCCCTCGAAGCGCCCGATCGCCATGCCGAATTGCTTGCGGATGCGCGCGTAGGCGCCGGTCGCGATCGCGCCCATGCGCACGCCGCCCGACGCGTTCGCGGGCAACGTGATGCCGCGGCCAATGGACAGGCATTCGACCAGCATGCGCCAGCCCTGGCCGGCCATCTTTTCGCCGCCGATCAGTTGCGACAGCGGCACGAACACGTCCTTGCCGCGCAGCGGACCGTTGAGGAAGGCAGCGTTCAACGGAAAATGCCGGCGGCCGATTTCCAGGCCCTTCGTTTCGCGCGGAATCAGCGCGAGCGTGATACCGAGGTCTTCGCTGTCGCCGAGCAGATGGTCGGGATCGTGCAGCCGGAAGGCGAGGCCGATCAGGGTGGCGACGGGCGCAAGCGTGATGTAGCGCTTGTCGAAGGTCAGGCGCACGCCGAGCACGTTGCCGCCCTGCCATTCGCCCTTGCAGACGATGCCGTAGTCCGGAATCGAGGTGGCGTCGGAACCCGCGTGCGGGCCGGTCAGGGCGAAACAGGGAATCTCGCGGCCATCGGCCAGGCGCGGCAAATAATAATCGCGCTGCTCCGGCGTGCCGTAGTGCAGCAGCAGTTCGCCCGGGCCGAGCGAGTTGGGCACGCCGACGGTGGACGACAGCGATCCGGACATGCTCATCAGCTTTTGCAGCACGGCCGACTGCGCCAGCGCGGAGAATTCCAGGCCGCCGTACTTCTTCGGGATGATCATGCCGAAGAATTTCTTCTGCTTGATGAAATCCCATATTTCCGGCGGCAGGTCGGAAAGTTCGTGCGTGATCTGCCACTCGTCGACCATGCGGCACAACTCCTCGCAGGGGCCGTCGAGAAAGGCTTGTTCCTCCACCGACAGTTCCGGCTTGGGCTGCTTGAGCAGTTTCGACCAATCGGGCTTGCCACTGAACAACTCGCCTTCGAAACCGACGGTACCCGCTTCCAGCGCGATGCGCTCGGTGTCGGAAAGCTGCGGCGTGATTTTCTGGTAGATGCCCAGCAGCGGTGCCGTGATGCGGCGGCGGCGGAATTCGGGAATGTTCAGCGGCAGCACGATGACGGCGAACGCCAGCGCGGTAATCGCGATCGCCAGCCAGTGGCTGCCGGCAAGCAATCCGATGCCGACGACGGCGGCAAAACCGGCGATGGTCCAGGCGACCAGACGCGTGCGCAGGTAGGCGCAGGCAAGCGAAACCACCAGCAGGGCGATGAGCGGGTACCAGTGAATCATGGTCGGTCCTCGGTACGGTTGTTGCGCAGCGGAGCGACGAAGCGCTCGACCGCGGCGGTGAAGGAGGCGTTTTCGTCGCCGGCGATCATGTGCGTGGCGCGCGCTACGCGCACATGCTGTGCGTGCGGCACGCAGCGCAGGAATTCGGCGATGGTGTCGTCGGATACCACGTCGCTGCGTTCGCCGCTGACGAGCAGGGTCGGCACGCGGATGCGGCGCGCGGCCTCGAGCAGGCGCGCCTGTTCGCGCTCGCTGCCGGTGGCGATGGTGTCGAGCAGGCGCGGGTCCCAGTGCCAGCGCAGGCGTCCGCCGGCGTCGGTCACGAGCAGGCTGCGCAAGCGCTCGGGGGATTTGCGCTGCGCACGATGCGGCAGGTAGTGCGCGATCGCGTCGCTGGCTTCCTCGACCGAGGCGAAGCCCTGCGGGTGGGCGCGCATGAAGGCGAGGATGCGTTCCACGCCGGCGATTTCCCAGCGCGGCGTGATGTCGACCAGCACGAGGGCGCGGAATGCGTCGTGTTCGGCCTGTGCGACCAGGCCCAGCAGTCCGCCCATCGAGGCACCGACAAGGATGGGTTTGTCGGCGGGAACCTGTGCCAGACGAACCAGATCGTCGACGAACTGGGAGAAATCGTAATGGCCATCGCTGCGCCAGCCGCTGTCGCCGTGGCCGCGTGCATCCATCGTCAGGCAATGCCATCCGGCCTTGGCCAGCGTTGCCGCGCTCGCATCCCAGGCATGCCGGGTCTGGCCGAAGCCGTGGGTGAACACGAGCGCCGGCATCGCGGCGTTGCCGCGCGACTCGACCGCGAGCGGCACGCCATCTACGCCGTCGAGCGCGATGCGCTCGGGCTCGAATGGGGACGTCGTTTGATGCATGGGCGTTGCCGGCATACGTGCGAGTATGGAAATCCGGATTGGAGTAATCAATCAGGTTGCGTCGACGCAAAACGTGGACGCCTCATGCTGCAATGCAGCGTATTCCTTGCTTCCCGCTGCCACCGCCAGCCGTTACCATGCCGCGATGCTGGATTCGACCATGATTCGCGCGTTGACGTGCAGCAACGCCGGACGGCGCAGATCGTCCGCAATATTTTTTCATTTTCAGCCGCGAGGCTGCCGGAAGGAGAACCATGAGCAAGTTGGAATCACTCAAACGCTGGGTCGACGATGTCGTGCGCCTGACCCAACCCGAGGATGTGCATTGGTGTGACGGTTCCGAAGCCGAAAACGACGCGTTGATCGACTTGATGCTGCAGCGCGGCGACCTGGTCGAACTCAATCCGCGCACGCATCCGAACTGCTACCTGCACCGTTCCCATCCTTCCGACGTCGCGCGCGTCGAGCACCTTACCTTCATCTGCACGAAAAACAAGGATGACGCCGGTCCGAACAACCACTGGATGGACCCGGCCGAGGCGCACGCCAAGATCGACGCGCTGTTCGCCGGCTGCATGAAGGGCCGCACGCTGTACGTGATCCCGTACTGCATGGGACCGATCGATTCGCCGCTGTCGCGATGCGGCGTGGAAATCACCGATAGTCCTTATGTCGTCGCCAACATGCGCATCATGACGCGCATGGGCGCCGCGGCGCTCGCCCGCATCGAGCACGAGGGAAGATTCGTCAAAGGACTGCACTCGACCGGCGAACTCGATCCGCACAAGCGCTTCATCATGCACTTCCCCGACGAGCTTTCGATCAAGTCCATCGGCTCGGGCTACGGCGGCAACGCCCTTCTCGGCAAGAAATGCCACGCCCTGCGCATCGCATCAAAACAGGCGCGCGACGAAGGCTGGCTCGCCGAGCACATGCTCATCGTCGGCATCCAGAATCCGAAGGGCGAGACGCATTACGTCGCCGCCGCGTTTCCATCGGCCTGCGGCAAGACCAACCTGGCCATGCTGATTCCGCCAGAAAGCTATCGCCAGGCGGGCTGGAAGGTCTGGACGGTCGGCGACGACATCTGCTGGATGACGCCGGGCGCGGACGGGCGGCTGTGGGCGATCAATCCGGAAGCAGGCTTCTTCGGCGTCGCGCCGGGCACCAGCGCGAAAACCAATCCGAACGCGCTGGCCATGCTCAACCACGACACCATCTTCACCAATGTCGCCGTCACCGCCGATGGCGACCCGTGGTGGGAAGGCCTGCCCGACGGGGTGCCGGTCAAGGACTGGCAGGGCCGCGATTACGTTCCCGCGAACGGACCGGCGGCACATCCGAATTCGCGTTTCACGGTTTCGGCCAGACAGTGTCCGAGCTGGTCGCCGCACGCCGAGGATGCGCAGGGTGTGCCGATTTCCGCGATCGTCTTCGGCGGCCGCCGCGAGCACCTGGTGCCGCTCGTGTTCGAGGCGCGCGACTGGACGCACGGCGTGCTGGTCGGCGCGGCGATGGGTTCGGAAACCACCGCCGCCGCGACCGGCGCGGTCGGCGTGCTGCGCCGCGATTCGATGGCGATGAAGCCGTTCTGCGGCTACAACTTCGCGGATTATTTCGCGCATTGGCTGAGTCTGGACAAGCCCGGCGCGAAGCTGCCGAAGATCTTCCACGTCAACTGGTTCCGCAAAGGCGAGGACGGCAAGTTCCTGTGGCCGGGCTTCGGCGACAACATGCGCGTGCTGGAGTGGATACTCGGCCGGTGCGCGGGTACCGAAGGTGCCGAGGAAACACCGATCGGCAACCTGCCGCGGGTGGAGGACCTGAACCTCGCGGGACTGGACCTGCCGCACGCCAAACTCAAAGCGCTGCTGCATGTCGACGCGGAAAGCTGGAGCGCCGAATACGAGAGCATCGGCGAATACCTCGCCTCGTACGGCGCGCGCATGCCGCAAAGGCTGCTGGACGAACATCAGCGCATTTCCACGCAGTTGACCGGGGAGGAAATGGAGGCAGTCGGAACCCCCTGAAAAAAGCTTCTCCCGCCGACGGCAGCGGCAGAAGCGCTTAAACCCGGCGCGCCGCCGCCGCATCCAAGCTTACGTATGGATGGCCTTGCCTTGACTGCCGATGTGCCGATTGCCGACCTGCCAGCCCGCGATGCGGATGCGGCGCTGGTGCGCCGCGCGGTGGGTGGTGAGGTGGCGGCTTTCGAGCAACTCTACCGCCGCCATGCAGGCCGCGTGCATGGCGCGATCCTGCGTCTGGTCGGCATGGATCGCGCACGCGCCGAGGAACTGACCCAGGATGCCTTCGTGCAGGCCTGGCGCAAGCTCGGCAGCTTTCGCTTCGAGTCCGCGTTCGCGACCTGGCTGCATCGGCTCGGCGTCAACATCGCGCTGATGGACCTGCGCATCCGCCGCGACGAGGACGCCATGGGCGACGACGATTTGCAGGCGGCGGCGGGCGGCGAGGTGCCGTTCTGCGCGGCCGAGCGCGGCGACCTGGAACGCGCGGTGGCGGCATTGCCGACGCGGGCGCGCGCGGTGCTGGTGTTGCACGACGTCGAGGGTTTCAAGCACGAGGAAATTTCGGCCGAACTCGGCATGGCCGTGGGTTCGTCCAAGGCACAACTGCATCGCGCGCGCGGACTGCTGCGCCGCGCACTCGCGGATCGCTGAAAGCGAATCCGCGAAAAAAGAGCGAGGAGATCAAGCATGAACATCGACAACGAATTCGCCTGGCGCAACGAACTGCGCAAACTCGGCGGCGCCGCGGAGCCGCAGCGCGACCTGTGGCCGCAGATCGCCGCGCGCATGGCCGTGCGTCCGGCAACGCAGCGCTGGCGCATGGGATTGGGATTGGCGGCAACCCTGGCTTTGGGCTTTGGCGTCGCCACGCTGGCGTGGCGCACGCAATCCGCGAACACGATTCCGATTGCCGTGACGGCAACGGCTCACGGCGCGACGAGCATGGCTGCGGACAACGCGCCGCTGGCTTGGGCAGTGCCCGCCAATCCCGCGCTCGCCACGGCGTCGCGCGAACTGGACGGCGCCAGCGTGCAGCTGCAGCAGGCGCTGGAACAACAACCGCAGGCCGTATTCCTGGTCGGCCTGCTCAACCGCACCAATGCCCAACGTATGCGCCTGCTGCGGCAGGCGCCGAGTGTGTGACGAACCGACAGAGGCCAGACCATGAAAATGAACATTCTCCACCTTGCCGCATCGTGCGCATTGCTTGCCGGCGCCGGTTCCACGTTCGCCGCGCCGCCGGCCACGGCGTATAACGACATTTCCGCGGGCGCATCCTCCCAGCCGCTGGCTTCGACCTGGCCGATCGCTGCGGAGGGTCGCGTCGACATCGGCAACGTGCGCGGCAAGGTGACGGTCACGGGTTGGGACCAGCCGCAGGTGAAGCTGGAAGGCACGCTCGGCGCCGGATCGACTCTTGCCGTTTCCGGCGGCGCCGATCGCCTGAGCCTGCGCGTGAAAAGCGCCGAATCGGGCTTGTTCGGCTCGAACGGTCCCCGGCACGACAGCGTGCTGATCCTGCACGTGCCGCGTAACGCCGCACTTGAAGTGGACGTGGTCAGCGCCGACGCGAGCGTGGCGGACATGGCCGGGAAGTCGCTCAAGGTCGGCAGCGTCAGCGGCGATCTGGAACTGTCCAGCGCGGCCTCCGACATCGATGTCGACAGCGTCAGCGGCGACGTGAAGCTGGACGCGCCAAACCCGAATCCGGCGGCGTCGGCGCATGTGCAGACCGTCAGTGGCGAAATCCGCGCCAAGGGTCTGGCGGGTCGGATCAAGCTGGAGACCGTATCCGGCGGCATGGATTGCGCCTGCGCGGCGGTGCGCGAGCTGAATACCGGCAGCGTTTCCGGCGATGCCGACATCACCGTCGCGCCCGAAGCGTCCGCACGCCTGCACCTGGAATCCATGAGCGGATCGATTCGCCTGCACCTGCCGGCGGCGTTGTCCGCACGCATCGACGCGGCGACCTTCAGCGGCAGCATCCACAGCGATTTCGGCGCCGTGCAGGAAAAGGAGTACGGCCCCGGCAGCAGCCTGAAGGCGCAGATCGGCGCGGGTGACGCCGACATCAGCGTGCAGGCTTTCAGCGGCGATATCCAGATTAGCCGCCACTAGAACAGCGTCTGCAACTCGGTAAGGTACGGCGCGTAACGCTTCCAGCGATCGATCGAGGTGCGATAGACCGGCTGCCGCGCTTGCCAGACGCTGGCCGTCGTGATCGCGCCGGACTCCTCGGTCGTCGTCGCGTTGCCTTCCGATCCGAGCTCCAGGAATTCGACGACACGTGCCAGTTCGCGCGCCGTGTCCGTCGCGAGCAACTCGTAGTCGAGTTCGAACACGGGTAGCGCAAGACGCCGGCGCCAATGCGCCATCAGGCGCTCATGGCCGCGCGCGAATTCGGCGATGTGCGAGAAGTCGTAGCTGAAATCAAGATCGGCGTGGGCGAAATGCTGCAACCAGAGCGAAAGCGCGGTATCGCGCATGCCGCGCCGGCAATGGATGATCCTTGCGCGAGGAAACAACGCGGCGATGAAATCCAGGTCGCGGAAATTGAGTGGATTCTTGTCGATGTAGTAGCGCGCCGGCGCATCGTCCCGGCGCATTTGCTCGGCTACGAGTCCGGCAGCGGTGGCCAATGCCGCACAGTCGCCCAGCCGGTTGTGTTCCGCCAGTCGCGCGCGCATGTGGCTGATCCAGTGCAGTTCGCCACGCACGCGCACCTGCGCATGGCGGGCCAGCAATTCCGCGATCAGCGTCGTGCCGGTACGCGGCAGGCCAATGACGAATACCGGGTTGAAATCCGCCGTGGCGCCGGAGCGGTTTGCTGTCGGAATGGCGGGCGCGGCGATTGCCGCATCGACGAATCGGCGCCAATCGCCGGGATTCCACTCTGATCGTGCGGCGGCGCGCGCGTTGGCCCAACGCAAAACCCTGGCCGCTTCGGCGTAGTCGCCGACATCGTCCAGCACCTTGCCGTGCGCGAATCCGATGGGAATGCGCGTGTCTGCATCCGGTGCGGAATCCTGCCAGGCGTCGCGGATGCGCCGCGCATCGATGCCATCGGCGGTGTCGAAGCGCTGGCAGTAGGCCAATCGCAACCAGCTCGCACCATCCCCGGGATTGCGTTCGACCGCCTGTCGCAAGTAACCGCGCGCGCTGTCGAATGCGCCTATGGCGAGCGCGAATTCGCCGGCGAGTGCGTCGAGCCGGGCATTGTCCGGCTGACGCTGCAATGCCGATCGAGCGAGCGCGAGTGCCTGCGCGTGGGCCCCGCATTCACGCAGAAAAATCAGGTCCTCGACGCAAGCTTCGATGGGAGTTTTGCTGCGTGCATGCCATGCCGAACCGATCGCCTTGGCCGCGGATTCGAGCCGTCCGCGTTCGCGCAGCATGTATGCGAGCGACAAGGTTGCGTCGCGATGGGTAGGGTCGATGGCAAGCACATGGCGCAGTTCGCGCTCGGCATCGTGCGGATTGCCGCTTAGGCGCAATGCATTGCCATGCCAATAATGCAATTCGACGGCTTGCGGGAATCGCCCGAGCGCGGCGTCGAGCAGGCTCGCGGCGCTGTCGGCAAATCCGGCCGCGAGCAATCGCGTGGCAATCTCTTGCCAAGTGGCTGCATCCGCATCGGCCGCCCGCAGGTTCTCCGCCAACGCGAGCCGGGCGGCGTCTGCAGACGTGCGTGCGGCCGTGGCACGGAATTCTTCAAGCCAGCCCGGATTTGTCGTGACCGAGGTTGCCATGCACGCATTATCGGCGAGCAGCAAGCCGCCCGCACCTGCCAACGCGGAGCGGCGCATGGCCTTGCGTTAGACTACGCGGCCATGTCAATGTCGATCCGATTACGATGCAATCGCGCCTGCAGGGACTGACGCCCGCCGCGGCACAATCCATTGTTGCGACGGCACGCGCGCTCGAGGCCGGCCGGCCGGATGATGCCGCACGCACCCTGGCCGCTGCGCTGGCCAGCCATCCGGATCATCCGGAAGCGTTGCGCCGGGAAGCCGGGATCTTCAGCTTGCGCGGACAGCACGTGCAGGCCGTAAGCGCGATGCAACGCGCGCTCGCGCAACGGCCGGACGACGCGCTGTATCACAACACGCTCGGCAGCGTGCTTGCCGATGCGGGCGAATTCGACGCGGCGATTGCCGCGCTGCGCCAGGCCTGCACGTTGCAGCCGAACCTTGCCGCCGCGTGGTACAACCTCGGCATCGTGCTGGTCCGGTGCGTCCGCTATGCCGAGGCAGGCACGGCATTGCATCGCGCCGTCGCGCTCGATCCGCACCACGCCGCCGCACGCGCGCAGCTCGCCGATGCGCTCAAGGTCGCGGGACAAATCGATGCGGCCGTTGCCGAGTACCGCCGCGTGCTTGCGCAGCAGCCTTGGGCCGGCATGGCGTGGTGGGGCCTGGCGAACATCAAGACGGTGGCGTTCGCGGCTGGCGACGTTGCTGCGTTGCATGCTGCAATGCGCGATCCGCGCGCGGGCGACGACGACCGCATCGCCATGGGTTTTGCGCTGGCGCGCGCACTGGACGACCAGGACCGCTACGCCGAATCGCTGGCCGCGCTCGCAGCGGCCAACGCGATCGCGCGGCGGCGCCGGAAGTGGGATGCCGGCGCGTTCGATGCACTGATCGCCGGACTGCGCGATGCATTCGAGTCCGTTGACGGTGCGGACGATTCCGCATTGGGCAACGAGGCGATATTCGTCGTTGGCCTGCCGCGTTCCGGCACGACACTGGTCGAACAAATCCTGGCCTCGCATTCGCAGGTCGAAGGCGCCGGCGAACTGCCGGACCTGACCCTGACCCTCAACGAAGAATCACGGCGCCGGGGCGTGGCGATTCCGCAATGGGCGCGCGCGGTCACGCCTGCGGATTGGTCGCGACTGGGCCGGCGCTACCTGGAACGCACTGCCTACTGGCGTGAGCGCAAGCCGCACTTCGTCGACAAGCTGCCGAACAACTGGATCATGATCGGCGCGATTCGCGCGATGTTGCCGGGCGCGCGTATCGTCGTGTGCCGGCGCGATCCGCTGGAAACCTGCTTTTCGTGCTATCGCCAGCATTTCGCCGGTAACGACTGGACGCGCGACTTCGCGGACCTGGCCGCCTACTGGCGCTCGTTCGATCGCAGCATGCGGCATTGGCAGGCGCTGCAACCGCAACACGTCCATGCGCACGACCACGCGGCCCTGGTCGCCGATCCGCAAGCGCGCATCCGCGCGTTGCTGGATTTTTGCGGGCTGCCGTTCGAGGAGGCCTGCCTGCGCTTCCACGAAACCGCGCGCGACGTGCGATCGCCCAGCGCGGCGCAGGTGCGTCAGCCGCTGCGCGCCGATACCGCGCGTGCACCGGTTTACGGCGCGCTGCTGGATTCCTTGCGCGTCGCGCTCGGGTTGCCCAAATTTGCGGATGTCACGCATGTCGGCTGAGGCGCAGGCGCTGAACGAACTGCGCGCCGCGGTCCTGCGCGGTGACTGGAACGGCGCCGCGCGTTCGGCAACGGCGGGTCTGGCCGAACATGCCGATTCGCTGGAATTGCGCCGCGCCCTGGCCGGCATCCATCGCCAGACCGGGCGTGCGGCCGAGGCGGAAGCGCTGCTGCGCGAAGTGCTGGTGCGCGAACCCGGCGACTTCGCGGCGGCGTTTCCTCTCGCCGAAATGCTGATCGAAGCCGGTCGCGGCGCCGCC
>DASTAL010000057.1:0-6208 GCA_035712685.1 Rudaea sp.
GCGATCAGCTACGACCATCGCATCATCGACGGCAAGGACGCGGTGCTGTTCCTCGTCGACATCAAGAACCAATTGGAAAATCCGCAGCGCATGCTGCTGGGCATGTAAAGCCCGCACGCTAAGGAATCGTCATGGCAGAACAATTCGACGTCGTCGTCATCGGTGCCGGCCCGGCCGGTTATGTGGCCGCGATCCGTGCGGCGCAGCTCGGCCTGAAAACGGCGTGCGTGGACGCCTTCATCGGCAAGGAAGGTAAGCCCGCGCTCGGCGGCACCTGCCTCAATGTCGGCTGCATTCCGTCCAAGGCGATGCTGGATTCGTCCAAGCAATTCCACAACCTCACGCATTCGTTCAAGGATCACGGCATCAGCGCCGCGAACCCGAGCATCGACGTGAAGACGATGGTCGGGCGCAAGGACAAGATCGTCAAACAGTTCACCGGCGGCATCGCCATGCTGTTCAAGGGCAACAAGGTGACGGCCTTTGCGGGTTTCGCCATGCTGAAACCCGGCCGCATCGTCTCGATCAAGGGCCACGATGGCGCCGTCACCGAGATTGCGGGCACCAACGTGATCCTCGCGCCCGGCTCCACCTCCATTGAACTGCCGTTCGCCAAGTTCGACAACAAGTTCATCGTCGACAACGCCGGCGCGTTGGACTTCGATGCCGTGCCCAAACGTCTCGGCGTGATCGGCGCGGGCGTGATCGGTTTGGAACTCGGCAGCGTCTGGCGCCGTCTCGGTGCGGAAGTGACGATCCTCGAGGCGCTGCCGGATTTCCTCGCCGTCGCGGATCGCGACGTGGCGAAGATCGCCGCACGCGAGTTCGCCAAGCAGGGACTCGACATCAAGCTCGGCGCCAAGGTCAGCAAGGCTGAAATCAAGGGCAACGCGGTCGAAGTCACCTACGCGGACGCCAAGGGCGAACAGAAGATCGTCGTCGACAAGCTGCTCGTCGCCGTCGGCCGTCGCGCCGCGACGCAAGGCGTGCTTGCCGAGGGCACCGGCGTGAAGCTCGACGAGCGCGGCCGCATCGTCGTCGATGGACACTGCTGGACCGGCGTCGACGGCGTGTGGGCCGTGGGCGACTGCGTGCGCGGGCCCATGTTGGCGCACAAGGGTTCTGAGGAAGGCATCGCCGTCGCCGAACTGATCGCCGGCAAGGCCGGCCATGTCAACTACGACACGATTCCGTGGGTGATCTACACCGAGCCGGAAATCGCCTGGGCCGGCAAGACCGAGGAAGAACTCAAGAAGGACGGCGTTCCGTACAAGGCCGGCACCTTCCCGTTCTCCGCCATCGGCCGCGCCGTGGCGATGAACGAAACGGCGGGCCAGGTGAAGGTGCTTGCCCACGCTGAAACCGACCGCATCCTCGGCGTGCACATGGTCGGTCCGGTGGTGTCGGAGCTGATTGCCGAAGCGGTGGTCGCCATGGAATTCCACGGCGCGGCGGAAGACCTCGCGCGCATCGTGCACGCCCATCCGACCCTGTCCGAAGCCGTGCACGAAGCGGCGCTGTCGGTGGACAAGCGGGCGATACACAAGGCGAATTGAGCGCCGCGATGGATTCGACCTTCTCCGCCTTCCGCATCCACGCCGAGGAAAAACCCTATCGCGCCGGCATCGAGTCGATGCGTGCGGATGAGCTTTCTCCCGGCGAAGTGCTGATCAAGGTCGCCTACTCCTCGGTCAACTACAAGGACGCGCTCGCCGGAACGGGCAAGGGCAAGATCCTGCGCGAGCCCGTGCTCAATGGCGGCATCGACGCGGCCGGCTACGTCGCGGCATCGACCGATCCGGCGTTCAAGGAAGGCGATCAGGTGCTGTGCACCGGTTGCGGACTGTCCGAAACGCGCGACGGCGGCTATGCCGAATATGCACGGCTGCAATCCAAATGGACGATCCCGTTGCCCGCGGGTTTGACCCTTCGCGAAGCCATGATCATCGGCACGGCGGGATTCACCGCGGCATTGTCGCTGTACCAGATGCGCCGCAATGGCCAGACCCCGCAGATGGGACCCATCGTCGTCACCGGCGCGACCGGCGGCGTCGGATCGCTCGCCATCGACATCCTGACCCGCGCCGGTTTCGAGGCGCATGCGATCAGCGGCAAGATCGACCGCTTCGACGACCTGATCGCCCTCGGCGCGAAACAGTGCATCTCGCGCAGGGACTTGTACTGGGGCCAGCGTCCGCTGGAATCGGCGCATTGGGCCGGCGCCATCGACAACGTCGGCGGCGACATGCTTTCAGGGCTCACTCGCGTGATCAAGCCGTACGGCAACATCGCCAGTTGCGGACTCGCCGCCGCGCCGGAACTGCAAACCACGGTGATGCCGTTCATCATCCGCGGCCTGAACCTGCTCGGCATCGCCTCGGCAGGAACTGCGCGCGAGATCCGCGACGATGTCTGGGCACACCTGGCGACGGACTGGAAACCGGCGCATCTGGAGCGCATCGCCACCCGCGAAGTCGGCCTTGCCGAACTGCCCGGCGTGTTCGATGTCATGCTCGCCGGCGGCTCATTCGGACGTACCGTGGTCAAGATCTGATCCGGAATTGACCTCGATTTTCGATCAAGAAAGCGCCTCAACAATCTGGAACGCAACAAGATTTTTTTGAGTGGCGCAACGCGCTGGAAATATCGTCGCGCTGCGCCTTAGAATGCGGAGCCCGCACGAGCGGAACGGAGAAACGGGACAATCATGGCGCGCATTCTCATCGTGGACGATTCGCCCTCGCAGTTGGTCGGCCTGAAACGGATCGTCGAAAAGCTGGGGCACCAGGTAGTCACGGCCGAGGACGGGTCGGCGGGCGTCGAAGCGGCCAAGCGCGAGGTGCCCGATCTCATCCTGATGGACGTGGTCATGCCCAACCTGAACGGTTTCCAGGCCACGCGCACGATATCCAAAGAGCCCAAGACCAGCCATATCCCGATCGTGCTGGTCACGACCAAGGATCAGGAAACCGACCGCGTCTGGGGCATACGCCAAGGCGCCAAGGCTTACGTCACCAAGCCGGTCAACGAGGGCGAACTGGTCGACACGATCAACAAGCTTTTGCCCGCGGCTTGATCCGGTCGGATCAGGCGAACGCCTTCGCCATTTGCTCGTAGAGCTTGCGCTGCGCGTCCGTATGCGCCGGTGGCGCATGGATTTCCACCGTGACGTATTGGTCGCCCGGCGTCGCGCCGGGCATGCCGCGCCCGCGCAGGCGCATGCGCTTGCCGCTGTCCGAACCCGCCGGAATCTTCAGTTCCACCTCGCCGCCCAGGGTAGGCACCGTAACCGTCGCACCCAGCGCGGCCTGCCACGGCGGCAATGCCAGGGTGAAGTGCACGTCGCGGCCTTCGAGGCGGAAACGCGAATCCTCGTGCACGGCGACTTCCAGCATCAGGTCGCCTGCCGACGCGCCGTGCGTGCCGGGCGAGCCCTGTCCGCCGAGGCGAATCTGCTGACCAGGCAAAATCCCTGCCGGAATCTTCACTTCCAGCGTGCGTTCGCCGCCGCCATCGCGCAGCGTGATGCGCTCGCGTCCGCCGCTGTAGGCAGTCGCCAGCGGAATCTCGATGCGCGCCTGCACGTCGCGGCCACGCCGCGGGCGCGCCTGGCCAGCACGGCCACCGCGTCCATGCGATTGCCCGAACAGGGATTCGAAGAAGTCGGAAAATCCGCCTTCGCCGAGATCGGAAAAATCGAATCCCTGGCCGTCGCCGAAGTTCGGCGGCGGATGGAATTCCTCGCCGGGCCGATAGCCTTGCGCGCGCAACTGGTCGTAGGCGCGGCGCTTGGCCGGATCCTTGAGCGCCTCGTAGGCCTCGTTGACGCCCTTGAATTTCTCCTCGGCGCCGGCCTCCTTGCTCACGTCCGGATGGTACTTGCGCGCGAGCTTGCGGTAGGCGGACTTGATCTCCGCCTCGCTGGCGGCGGGCTTTACGCCGAGGACGTCGTAGTAATCCTTGAATTGCATCGTCGGTCACTCCGTTCGCGCTGAGCGTAGCGCGCCTGGCGCGCGAAGTCGAAACGCACGCCTCGCCTGAACACGAATACCCGCGGCTGCACGAGACAACCGCGGGTATCGCTGCAGCGGTTGCTCGCTCAGTGCTTGATTTCGATCTTGCGCGGCGTGGTCTCGGCCTTTTTCGGGATCGAGATTTCCAGCACGCCGTGCTTGCCGCTGGCGCTGATGCCGTCGGCGTCGGCGCTGTCGGGCAGCGCGAAGCGCCGGTAGAACGAACCCCACGACCGCTCGACGCGCGTGAACTTTCCGGCCTGTTCCTTGTTCTCGGCGTTGCGCTCGCCCTTGATGGACAGAATGCCCTTGTCCATGCTGACTTCGATGTCCTTGGGATCGACCCCGGGGACGTCGGCTAGGATCACGAAACGCTTTTCATCCTCGCGGATATCCACGCGCGGCGCCCACTGGCTGGTCACCACGTTGGACTGATCGCCGTTTTCGCCGAAGAACTGGCCGAAAACCTGTTTCATCTCTTCCTGGAAGCGGTCGAACTGGCCCCAGGGCTCATAACGTACGATTGCCATGATTGCCTCCGTTGCTGTGGATCGGGCGCTGCGGGCCCGCATGCGCACCAGTTGTGGGCGCCGTCCCCGCTTTCAAGGGTGTCGCCGGCGCCACGGCGCCGCTATCATGGGGATTCCGCAATCATCGAAGGACAGCCCATGACGATCCAGGTCGGCGACCGCATTCCCAACGCCACGCTCAATTACCTGAAAGACGGTGTGCAGGCGATCAACACGGACGAAATCTTCAAGGGCAGGAAGGTCGTGCTGTTTTCCGTGCCCGGTGCGTTCACGCCGACCTGCTCGGCCAAACACCTGCCCGGCTACGTGGAAAACCTCGCGAAGTTCGCGAACAAGGGCATCGATGTCGCCTGCCTTGCCGTCAACGATGCGTTCGTGATGGATGCCTGGGCGAAGAACCAGAAAGTGCCCGATAACCTGCGCATGCTCGCCGACGGCAACGGCACCTTCTCCAAGTCGCTCGGCCTGGAAATGGACGGCACCGCGTTCGGCCTCGGCATGCGCGGCAAGCGCTTCGCGCTTTACGCCGAAGACGGCGTGGTCAAGCAACTGCACGTCGAGGCGCCGGGCGAATTCAAGGTATCCAGCGCCGACGCCATGCTGGCAGCGCTGGGCTGAGGATGCGGCCTCCCGCGTGCTGCGGGAGGCCAATGCACATTAGGTCGTCGGCTGCGGCGCCTCGTCCGCGGCCGGTTCGCCTTCGTCGTCGCCGTTGAGCGCTTCCACGCGCACCACGCCGACAAGCGCTTCTTCCTGCGGCAGCCGGATCAGGGTGACGCCCTGCGTGTTGCGGCCCACGCGCGCGACTTCGGCGGCGCGGGTGCGCACCAGCGTGCCCTGATTGGAAATCAGCATGAGCTCGTGCGCGTCGTCGAGCTGCACGGCGCCGACCAGCGCGCCGTTACGGTCCGAGCATTGGATCGCGATCACGCCCTGGGTGCCGCGGCCCTTGCGCGGATATTCGGCGAGCTCGGTGCGCTTGCCGTAGCCGCGCGCGGTCGCGGTGAGGATGTCGCCCTCGCCCTCCGCCACGATCATCGACACGACCTGGGCGTCGTCGGTCAGACGGATGCCGCGCACGCCGTGCGCGGTACGTCCCATCGGGCGCACCTCGTCCTCGGCGAAACGCACCGCCTTGCCGTTGCTCGCGAACAGGAAGATGTCGCGCGCGCCGTCGGTGATGGACACGTCCACGAGGCCGTCGCCGTCTTCGATGTCGATTGCGCGGATACCGGTCGAACGCGGCCGCGAGTAATCCGACAGCGGCGTCTTCTTGACCGTACCCTTGCGCGTAGCGAAAAACACGAAGCGGTTGTCGGGCACGTTACCCTCGGAATCGGCCCGCACCGGCAGGATCGCCTGCACGGCTTCGCCTTCTTCCAGCGGCAGCAGGTTGACGATGGGCTTGCCGCGCGCGCCGGGACTAGCGTCCGGAATCTGGTGCACTTTCAACCAGAGCACGCGGCCGGCGCTGGTGAACGCTAACAGGGTGTCGTGCGTGTTCGCGATCCACAGGCGTTCGACGAAATCCTCTTCCTTCATGTTCGTCGCCGAGCGGCCCTTGCCGCCACGCTTCTGCGCACGATAGATCGTCACCGGCTGGCGCTTGGCGTAGCCGGCATGCGACAGCGTCACGACCACGTCTTCAGCGGCGATCAGATCCAG
>DASTAL010000058.1:0-1542 GCA_035712685.1 Rudaea sp.
TGCTCGGGTTGGCTGGTCTCGCCGTGGCACGGCGTCGGCGCAGTCTCGGTGCCGCCGCCGGCATCCTGATGGCAGCGACATTGAGCCTGTCGTCGCCGGCACAGGCAGCGCAAGGTCACGAGTCCCGCCAACGCGAGGCAGTCACGATCACGAGTTTCAGCGTGGATGGCAAGATCGCCACGATCGTGCTCGGCAACGGCCAGACCATCTCCGCGCCGAAATGGCAGGTGCGCACGCTTGACCGGCGCAGCAACGCCACCAGCCGTCAGGTACGCAAGCCGTCCAGCGTGACGAGCGGGACGCCGGCCGCCGTAAGCTACGAGACGGACAAGCACGGACAGTCGCACCACGTGCGAATCCGCCTGACCGACACGCTGCAACAGGCGCAGGCGCTGGTTGCCCGGAACCCTTGATGGCTCGCGCCCGGCGCGCCCACGCGCGCCGGGTTCGTTTTCCCCCTGCCAGCCGGCACGACGCGTATCCGACCTGCGCTAGACTTTGCGCATGTTCGACTTGCCCGATTCTCCCCTCGACAAGGCCGCCCTGATCGGTGCCTGTGCGCGATTGCCCATTGCCGTCGATGCAATGCGCTTGCGCGCGGAAGTCGACGCCCTGCCGGAATCGCTGTGGGAAACGCGCGCTGGTCGCCTTGGTCCGCACGACGCGGCGCGAGCCGTCTTCCTGCGCGGCTATGCGCCGGCCGAAGGACGCGGCAAGCCGGTCGAAGATCGCGAATCGCTGGCGCAATTGCCTTATGCACGCGAAATCATCACCCGGCTGTTGCCGGCACCGCCGCAGCGTTGCCTGCTGGCGCGCCTGCCGGCGGGCGCGATGGTGCCGCCGCACAGCGACATCGGTCCGTATTTCCTGAAAACGATCCGCATCCACGTGCCGGTGATCACGCACGAAAATGTCTGGATGTATTGCGACGGGCGCGTGTTCCGGATGCAGGCCGGCGAAGTGTGGGCGCTCAACAACATCGCCGAGCATGCGGTTTGGAACGCCGACGCGACGCGGCCGCGCACGCACATGATTTGCGACTACCTGCCCAGTCCGGCGCTTCTTGACCTTCTCGCGCGTGCCGAACGCAACCTGGGCACCGTCAACGCCGAGGTCGAACGGCACCTGCAGGCGGCTACGCCCGCGTAGCGAATTGCTGCGCCCGTTCCACGGTGCCCCGAAGACCCGGCAACACGCCCAGGATCTGCTGTTCGTGCCGGCGCCACTTGTCCGGGTCCGGCGGCGTCACGGTGTAACGCGACAACGGCAGCTTGTCGAGCGGGCGATCCCAGTTGAAATCCAGCGCCTTGCACAAGTGCGCGATCTCCGCCATCGGATTCGCCAGCAGGGAATCGTAACGCGCGATGGTAATGCGTTCCGGCGCAATCGCGCCGAGGTCGTCGAGCAGGATGCGCGTGGCCGTCTCCCATTGGCGCGCAACGATCTCGGGCAGGGACTTGCCGTTCAGCTCGCGCCAGCCCGGCGTCAACAGCAGCGACCACGGCAGCTCGCCGGTCCAGCCCGGCAGGTTGCGATAGGTGG
>DASTAL010000059.1:0-12801 GCA_035712685.1 Rudaea sp.
CCGACGGTGGTGTTGATCGCGAGGCGGCTGGTGGCCTTGGCCGCCTGCGGCAGATTGGCTTGCAATAGATCGTTCGCTATCGTGATCGGCGATTCGATGTTGGCGAAGAAATTGCTGATCATCGTGCGCGAAGTCGGGTTCGTCACCTTGCGATAGGCGACCGCGACCGGCCGAATCGCGACGCGGTCGGCGAAATCGTTGAACGCGTACATCTTGCGGTTGAACGATTCCAGCGGGTCGTCCTTGCGCGGCATCGGCGTGGCACAGCCGGCGAGCAGGGCGGCGAAAAGGCCGGGAATCGCGAATTTCCGCAGTAGCGGCAAATGCATTGAGGTCCGTGGGTGCGAGCAGGGAGAGGGGCAAGCCTACCGCAGGAACGGGGCCTATTGCACGGCAACATGGTCAGGCCGGCCAGTTGCCGTTCAGATGCCAGGTTTGCACCGCAGCATGCGCGGCAGGTACAATATAATCCGTGTAATAGTCTGAATTGCTTTTGATTTTGAGGATTTTATGGCACGCATTACCGTGGAAGATTGCCTGCAGGTGGTCGACAACCGCTTCGAACTGGTGCTGATGGCCACCCGCCGCGCACGCCAGGTCGCCAAAGGCGCCGATGCGCTCGTGGAGACGCACAACGACAAACCGACCGTAGTCGCGCTGCGCGAGATCGCCGGGCGCAAGGTGACGCACGAGATGATCGATGAAGTCGATCGCATCGAGCGCGAGCGCAAGGAACGCGAAGCCCTCGAATGGGCCGCGGCGGAAGTGGATGAAGACATGAAGGGCGGCGACGACCTGTGAACCATTCCGTGCTCAGTTGTTGCCACCACCGGACGCGTTGATCCGCGCGGCACGATCATGAGCACGGCGACGCGGGAAGCCATCCCTGCCGACGTGCAAGCGCTGGAGCAACGCCTCGGCGCCTATTTGCCACAGGATCAAATCGCGCGGGTGCGTCAGGCCTATCAGACCGGCGCGCGTGCCCACGAAGGGCAGAAACGCCAAAGCGGCGAACCGTACATCACGCATCCGGTTGCCGTTGCCGGCATCCTCGCCGAGATCGGCATGGATGCCGAAACGATCATCGCAGCGGTCCTGCACGACACCCTCGAGGACACGCCGCTGTCGCGCGCGGAAATCGAATCCGCGTTCGGCGCAACCGTGGCCGAACTCGTCGATGGCGTGACCAAACTCGACAAGCTGCGCTTCCGCAGCGTGGCCGAAGCCGCGGCCGAGAGTTTCCGCAAGATGTTGCTGGCGATGGCGCGCGACCTGCGCGTCATCCTGATCAAGCTCGCCGATCGCCTGCACAACATGCGCACGCTGGCGGCGATGGCGCCGGAAAAACGCCGCCGCATCGCGCGTGAAACGCTCGACATCTACGCGCCGATTGCGCAACGCCTCGGCATGAACCGCACGCGTTCCGAGTTGCAGGACCTGGGTTTTCGCGCCCTGTATCCGGACCGCTACCGCATCATTGCCGCGCGCATCAAGAGCGTGCTCGGCAATCGCCGCGAGGCGATGGGCAAGATCGAAACGGCACTGGCCGCGCGCCTGGAGCAGGAAGGAATCCAGCACCGCGTCGTCAGCCGGATCAAGTCGCCGTACAGCATCTACGAGAAGATGCGCGCCCAGCACAAGAGTTTCGCCCAGGTGATGGACGTGTACGGATTCCGCGTCGTGACCACGGCGACGATGGATTGCTACCGGGCGCTCGGCGCGATCCATGCGCTGTACAAGCCGCTGGACGGCCGCTTCCGCGACTTCATCGCCATTCCCAAGGCGAATGGCTACCAGTCGCTGCACACCGTGTTGTTCGGCCCGTTCGGCGCACCGATCGAAATCCAGATCCGTACCGAGGAGATGGACCAGGTCGCCGAGCGCGGCGTCGCCGCGCACTGGGTGTACAAGACCTCGTCCGAACCGGCCACCGCAGCGCAGACGCGTGCGCGCGAATGGGTCAAGGGCCTGGTCGACGAGCAGACGCGCGAAGCCTCGTCGCTGGAGTTCATCGAAAACGTCAAGGTGGACCTGTTTCCGGATGAGGTCTACCTGTTCACGCCGAAGGGCCGCATCCTGGCCTTGCCACGCAACGCAACGGCGCTCGATTTCGCCTTCGCCGTGCATACCGACGTCGGCAGCCATGCCGTCGCCGCGCGCGTGGACGGCACGCTCGCGCCGCTGCGCCAGCGCCTGAATTCAGGCGAAACCGTAGAGATCATCACCGCGCCCTCGGCCGCGCCGACGCCGCAGTGGCTGGAATGGGTCGCCTCGGCCAAGGCGCGCACGGCGATCCGGCATTTTCTCAAGCACTTGCAGCACGAGGATGCGGTCGATTTTGGCCACCGCATGCTCGATCGCGCGCTGGACACGCGTGGCACCAGCCTCGACGCGATTTCCGGCGAAGCGCTGGATCGCTTCCTCGCGGATGCGCGCTACAAGCGCCTGGAGGAATTGCTCTCCGACATCGCGCTCGGCAACCGCATGCCCGATCAGGTCGCCGCGCAACTCGTGCAGGCGCTCGGCGGCGCCGGAGAACTGCTGCCGCACGAGGCGCACGCCCAGGAAAAAATCCTGATATCCGGTACCGAACGCGGCGTGCTCAGCTTCGGCAACTGCTGCAGCCCGGTGCCCGGCGACGAGATCGCCGGTTACCTGTCGGCGGGCAAGGGCATCGTCGTGCATCGCACGGATTGCCCGAACATGCCCGAATACCGCAAGACACCCGAGCGCATCGTCGCCATCGACTGGGACCGCGAAGTCACCGGCGACTATCGCGCGCGCCTGCGCATTGTCGTCGACAACAAGCCCGGCGTGCTTGCCACCGTCGCCGCCGCCATCGCCGAGCGCAATTCCAACATCGAGAACGTCGAGTACCAGGAACGCGACCAGCAAACCTCGACCTTGATGTTCACGATCGAGGTGCGCAACCGCAAGCATCTTGCCGACGTGATGCGCGGCGTGCGCAATGCGGCGGTGGTGCATGGGGTCTATCGCTACCCTTAACTCGGTCTGCGCGAATGTTATGCTTGCGTGTCGCCTGACTTGAGGATGCGCACATGTCTCGTCAAATCATCGCTTCGCCCGACGCCCCCAAGGCCATCGGACCCTATTCGCAGGCCGTGCGTTGTGGCAACACCGTGTATTTTTCCGGACAGACGCCGATCGACCCGGCCACCGGCGCGCTGGTGCCGGGCGACATCACGGCGCAGGCGCGGCGCGTGTTCGAAAACCTCAAGGCTGTTGCCGGTGCCGCCGGCGCGGGCTTCGCGCAGGTCGCGCGCGTGGGCATCTACCTCACCGATTTGTCCAACTTCGCCGCCGTCAACGCGGTGATGAAGGAATATTTCGCCGAACCTTACCCCGCGCGTTCCACCATCGGCGTCGCGTCGTTGCCGCTCAACGCGCAGGTCGAGATCGACATGATCGCAGTGCTCGACTGAGCGCGCGCCATCGCGCATGCGCGAATCCGTCGTTTCATCCGATGCCGCCCTGACGACGTTGTCCGGCGTCGGTCCGGCGCTGGCGAAGACGCTGGAACGCCTCGGCCTGCGCACGCTGCAGGATTTGTGGTTCCACCTGCCGCTGCGCTACGAGGATCGCACGCGCCTGACGGCTATCCGCGATTTGGTTCCCGGTGCCCCGGCACAGGTTGAAGGTCGCGTCGAGGCCGTCGAAAAAGGTTTCCGCTACCGTCCGCAACTGCGCGTTGCCATCGGCGACGATTCGCGCGCGACGCTGCTGTTGCGCTTTTTCCATTTCAATTCCGCGCAGGCGAACCAGCTTGTCGTCGGCACGCGCCTGCGCTGTTACGGCGAGGTGCGCAGCGGTGCGCAGGGTCTGGAAATGGTGCATCCGCAGTACCGGCGCGTGACCGACAGCGAAGCCGCCGTGGTCGAGGAATGCCTCACGCCGGTGTATCCGGTGACCGAAGGCCTGTCGTCCACGCGCCTGGCGGGCGTGATCGCGCGTGCCTTGCAACGCCTGCCGACCGATGCCGAACTGGAACTGCTGCCGCCGGACTTGCGCAAGGCATGCAAATTATCCTCGCTGCGCGCGGCCTTGCTTTACGTGCACCGTCCGCCGCCGGACGCGGACATTGCACGACTCGCGCTCGGCGCGCATCCCGCCCAACGCCGTCTCGCCTTCGAGGAATTGCTGGCCCAGCATCTGAGCCTCAAGCGCCTGCGTGCGCGCATTCGCGAGCATGCCGCGCCGGCATTGCGCGGCGCCGGCGACGTGCGCAAGCGCTTCCTTGCCGGCCTGCCGTTCGCGCCCACGCGCGCGCAGGCGCGCGTCGCGGCCGAGGTCGCGCGCGACCTCGGCAAACCCGCGCCGATGCTGCGCCTGGTGCAGGGCGACGTCGGCTCGGGCAAGACGGTCGTCGCCGCGCTTGCTGCGCTGGCAGCGGTCGAGTCGGGTGCGCAGGCGGCATTGATGGCGCCGACCGAATTGCTGGCGGAACAGCACTACCGAAATTTCGAGCGCTGGATGAAGCCGCTCGGCGTCGAGGTTGTTTGGTTGGCCGGCAAGCTCAAGGGCCGCGCGCGCAATACGGCCCTGGAGCGGATCGCGACGTCCGCCCAAATCGTGATCGGCACGCACGCACTGATGCAGGAGAGCGTCGTGTTCCGCGACCTCGCGCTCGTCATCATCGACGAACAGCACCGCTTCGGTGTGCATCAGCGATTGGCGCTGCGGGACAAGGGTCGCGCGGCGCGAGCGGCATCGCACGGGCGAGGCATGGAAACCGAGCGGAGGGTGAGCGCCATGAATGGCAACTCCCGGGACGTAGTCCCGCACCAGCTTGTGCTCACTGCCACGCCGATCCCGCGCACGCTGGCGATGTCCGCCTATGCCGACCTGGATGTTTCCGTGATTGACGAACTGCCGCCGGGACGCACGCCCGTCACCACCGTCGCCATTGCCAACTCGCGTCGCAGCGATGTGGTCGAGCGCATCCGCGCCGCCTGCGCGGGCGGGCGTCAGGCGTATTGGGTTTGCACGATCATCGAGGAGTCCGACCTGTTGCAGGCGCAGGCCGCCGAAGCCGTGCATGCGGAATTGACCGTGGCCTTGCCCGGACTCGCCATCGGCCTCGTGCATGGCCGGCTCAAACCTGCACAGAAGCAGGCGGTGATGGACGCGTTCGCCGCGGGGAAAATCTCATTGCTGGTGGCGACTACCGTTATCGAAGTTGGCGTCGACGTGCCGAACGCGAGCCTGATGATTGTCGAGAACGCCGAACGACTGGGATTGGCGCAATTGCACCAGTTGCGCGGCCGCGTCGGCCGCGGCAGCGTCGAATCCAGTTGTGTGCTTCTGTACCAGGCGCCGCTGTCGGCAATGGCGCGGCAACGGCTGGACGTGCTGCGTGAAACCAACGATGGTTTCCGCATCGCCGAAAAGGATCTGGAGCTGCGCGGGCCGGGTGAAGTCCTCGGTACGCGCCAGACCGGCCAGATCGCGTTGCGCATCGCCGATCTCGCCCGCGACGCGGCGCTGCTGCCGGACGTGCAGCGCGCCGGCTCGGTCCTCATGCGCGATCGTTCCGAACTCGTGGACAAATTGATCGAACGCTGGATCGGGCAGGCCACGCGCTATGCTGGGGCATGACGAGGAGCGGCGAGCGCGCATGAAAAAAACGAAAATCCTCATCGACACCGATCCCGGCGTGGATGACGCGCTGGCGATCCTGATGGCGCATCGCCACGCCGACGTCGTCGGCCTGACCATCGCGGCGGGCAACGTGGGGCTGGTGCACACGACGGCGAATGCGCTGAAACTGGTGGAAACCATCGGCGCGGCGACGCCCGTTTTTCCGGGCTGTGCGACGCCGCTGGTGCATGCGGCGCAGGACGCCGCTTTCGTGCACGGGCTCGACGGATTCGGCGATACCGGCTACGCCCCGAGCGCGCGCCGCGCGGAGAGCGAGCCTGCGGCGCAGGCGATCCTGCGCCTGTCGCGCGAACACGCCGGCGAGCTCATGATCGTGGCAATGGCGCCGCTGACCAATCTCGCGCTGGCGCTCAAGCTCGATCCGGAATTGCCCTCGCGCGTGGCGCGCCTCGTCGTCATGGGCGGTGCGGTGACCGGGCGCGGCAACACGACGGTTTCCGCGGAGTTCAACATCGGCTTCGATCCGGAGGCCGCGCACATCGTGTTCTCGGCCTGGCCGCGGATCGAACTGGTCGATTGGGAACTGACCGTGCGCCACGGCGTCGGCTTCGACACGGTCGCGCGCTGGGTGGGTGCGGACAATCCGGCTGCACGGTTTTTCGACGCGATCTCGCGCAAGACCCGCGCCTGGTCGCGCGAGCGCGGCCGTCCGCAGCTGGCGCTGGCCGATCCGCTGGCGATGGCGGTGGCGCTGCATCCGGATGTCGTCGCGCGTGCCGCCGAACACCATGTCGACATCTCGCTCGATGGCGTGACGCGCGGCGCGACCGTGGTCGATTGGGACGATCGTTCCGGCAAGCCGGTGAACACGCGAATCGTATTGGACGTCGATCAGGCGCGCTTCGAGGCGCTTGCGGCGTCTGCGTTCGGTGCGGGTTGATCGGGCTGCGGCGGCATCGCGTTGCGGAACCAGACGTCCATCTGCGGGAATGACATCTCGATATTCTTCTCGCGGAACACGTCCGCAATGCGCGTGTAGAGCGCGTCGCGCGCGCGGTTGCGATCGTTGATGTCGGCGATGAACACGCGCAGGTCGAAGTCGAACGTGCAGGCCGAAATCTGCACGAACCAGCAACTCGGCGCCGGATCGGCCACGACCAGCGGCTCGGCGGCGGCGATTTCGAGCAGCAGCTCGCGCACCTCGCGCGGATCGCTGGAATAGGCCGCACCGATGCGCAGGACCACGCGCGTGACCGTGTTCGACAGCGACCAGTTGGTCAGACGCTCGGTGATGAAGCTCTTGTTCGGCACGATCACTTCCTTGTTGTCCCAGTCGACGATCGTTGTCGCGCGTGTGCGGATGCGCGCGACCGTGCCTTCGACGTCGCCGATGCTGACGATATCGCCGATGCGGAACGGGCGCTCGAACAGCACCATCAGGCCGGAAACGAAATTCGCGAAGATTTCCTGCAGGCCGAAGCCCAAGCCGACGGAAAAACCCGCGGCCAGCCACTGCAGATTGCTCCAGTGCAGGCCGAGCATGGCCAGGCCGGCGATGGTGCCGGCGAACACGATCGCGTAGCGGGTCAGGCTGGTGATCGCATAGCGCGTCGGCGCGTCCACGTGCAGGCGACGCAACAAGCTCAACTCGATCAGTCCAGGTAAATTGCGCGTCGCGGTCCAGGTCAGCGCAAGCACGAGCACGGCCTCGAGCACGTCGCGCAGGCTCACGTTCAGCGCCATGGTCTTGCCGTCGATCATCTCGCTGGACGTCCACACCTTGACGTCGCCGAGCAGGGTCAGCGCCGGGGCGACGTCGGCCCACGTCCACAGCAATACGGCGGCGCAGCCGACCACGACCAGCGCACGCAAGAGGCGGCGCGTTTGCGTGCTGACGCTGGCCAGCGTGACTTCCTCCGGCGGTACTTCGGGCGGAACATCGCCGTCGTCCGCCGCGACATGCTCCGCGACCGCGGCCTGGCGCTGTTCCATGCGCTGCAGGGCCAGGCGGCGCTCGCCGAGCACCAGCCAGCGCGCGGCAAGGTCGTAAACGACATTCGCCGCGAGCAACACGGTCAGCGTGTTGAGCACATGCGTGCTCAGCGCCAGCGCCGTGACGAAATAGCCGCGCAACACGAGCACGGCAAGCAGGATCGCGCCGCTGCACAAGACGACGCGCGTGAACTGGCGCAGGCGCACGGGCTCTTGCAGGACGGCGTAGCGCGCGGTCCACAGGCGACCCGGCGCGAGCAGCCACCACGTCAACGCCGCCATCGCGAGCAACGCCGCGACGAGCAGGGCGCGTGCGTAACCGTCGATCGCCGCGGCGTCGCCGCGCAGCATCATCAGGACGATCAGGAATTGCGCCGGCAGCACGATCAGCGCCAGCCAGGGTACGGCGGTAGACAAGACCGCGCGGCGCAGGCGCGGCCAGCGGAAATGAAATTGCGCCAGACCGTTTTCGCGGGTGAGCGCGCGCAGGAAGGCGAGCACGAACACTGGCGCCGCGAGGCGCGTCAGTGAAGACGCCATATCGGCCGCGAAATTGTTGCCGGGCGCCGGTGCGGCACGGAATGCGGCGGCGGCCAGCCACAGCAGCACGGGCCATGGCGCGGCGGCGAGCAGCGTCCACAGCAACGCCATGCCGGTCAGACGGTAGCGGTCGCTGCGAATGCGCCGCATCGGTGTTGCTATCTCGGCCAGTCGCGCCGGAGCACGCCGGCGCAACAGGAACAGCAGAATCAGCAGGACGAGCGCGCAGGTGGCGAGCAAGGGCGCGGCCATGATCGCGTTTCCGGCACCGCCCAGTGCACGCGACCAGCGCGAGGCGGTGAAGAAACCGCTGTCGTCGCCGGCCAGCGCGGAGAACCAGGCGGTGTTGACCGGCGTGTGGCTTGGCGTCCACAACAGGCGCGAGTCGAGCAGGGCATTGAGCTTGGCGGTGGCTTCGACCAGTCCGCGCAATTCCTGCTCGGCTTCGCCTTGCGCACCGGCGAGCTTGGTTTGCAGGGCGCCGAGTTGCACCAGCACCTGCGCGCGCGTGGCGAGCAGGCGAAGCAAGCCTTCGCGCAACGCCTTGATGCGTTCCGGCGGCAGGTTCGGCAGCTTCGCCAGAGTCGAGTTCGCGGCATTGTCCAGGTCGCCGAGTTCGCCCTGCAGTTCGCGCACATCGATCAGGCCGATGCGAGCTTGCGCGTAACGCGTTTGCAGATCGGTCAACTCGCGCTTGAGGCGGTCGAGCGGTTGCAGTTTGCGTTTTTCGGCGAGCAGGATCAGGCCGACGGCTTCGTTGACACCGCCGATGCGGATGCGTTCCTCGGTGTTCTTCAGCGCCTGCGCGGTATCGTTGACGGCGCGATCCCAGGTTTGCTTGCGCGTGCGCAGGTCGGACGATTCGCGGACGGTGTCGGCCAGGCGCGCGACCAGCACCGCATTGGCGTCGGCCGCTTCGATGAGCACGCGCGCGCGCGGATCGAGCGCCGCGCGTTCCTCGGCGGCCCGCGCCTGCAGCGCGCGTACCTGCGCGCCGGTGCGGTCGAGCAGGAGATTTTCGAGCGCGCTGGCGCGCTGACCGGCCAGCAGCGCCGCGCGCTGGCGTTCGCGCAGTTGTGCCGACAACAGGCGCATGCGCGGTTCATAGCTGCGGTTTTCCAGGTTCAGCAAGGCGATGCGGATCGTCGCCAGACGCTGCGCGGATTGCGCGCGCAGCCGCTGCGCCTGTGCCAGCGCCGGCGGTCCGGATTTGCTCGTTGCCGACAAGGCCGCCTGACTGGAATCGAGCGTCGCGTGCGCGGCGGCCAATTCGTCGCGCAATTGCGCCGGGCGCGTCGTCTGCCGCGCGAGCTCTGATTCCAGCGCCGTTACCGCGGCACGCGCATCCGTGGCAGCGCCGCGTTCGCGGTCGAGCAGGGCTTCGAGTTGCTCGGCCGTTGCGCGTTCGGGCAGTGCCGCACGCCACTTGGCCATCGCCTCGCTGGAATCGGCGGCAAGGGATTCCTCGATCTTTTGCGCATCCGCGTCGGCGCTGGCGGCGGTCTGGGTCAGCGATTGCCACTGCTGTGCCAGTTCATCGGCATGCGCCTCGTCGGCCTGGGCCTGGCGCAGCAAGTCTTCGGCCTGTTTGCGGGCGTCGGCATCCAGACCGCGTTGTGCCGGCAGGGCGCGCAGGGCGGCTTCGATCGCACCCGCCTGTGACGGTGGAAAGACAGGTGCTGCGGGTGGCGCGACCACAGCGGCCGGCACGGGGGCCGGCTTGCCCGCCGCGCCGGGCGCGGCGATGGCCTGGCAAGCCATGACACCGACGAGTAGGCCCCAAGCCAGGGCGAATGCGCGTCGGATCCTTGCAGATAACGGATTATTCAAGACAATTTACCGCGCGGACTTGCGCCGACAAGGGTCGAAACGATACCATAGTCGTCTTTTCCGCACGTTTTTGTGGAGTTGCAGCATGAAAGCCGAAATCCATCCGAAATACGCGCCGGTCATCTTCCAGGATGTCTCGTCCAATTTCGCGTTCCTGACCCGGTCGACGATGACCGCGAAGGAAACGATGAAATGGGAAGACGGCAAGGAATATCCGGTGATCAAGGTGGAAATTTCCAGCAAGTCGCATCCGTTCTACACCGGCAAGCACAAGATTGTCGATGCGGGCGGTCGCGTGGACAAGTTCCGCAAGCGCTACGGCGCGAAGTAAGCGGCGAACCCTTGCGCCGGTCCAATCCGGCGGGCGACGGCGGCGCCAACGGCCGCCTGCGTGCGCCGGTCCTGACGTCCTTTGCGTGAATCCACAAGGAGCTCGCCGTGTCCGACAAGACCGTCCTTCTGACCGATAGCGCGTCGAACAAAACCAGCACCCTGCCGCTGCTTTCCGGCAGCATGGGCGAGCCGGCGATCGACATCGGCAAGTTGTACAAGGATCTGGGCTACTTCACGTTCGATCCGGGCTTCGTTTCGACCGCGAGCACGCGCAGCGCGATCACCTTCATCGACGGCGACAAGGGCGTACTGCTTTATCGCGGTTATCCGATCGAGCAGCTTGCCAAGCACTCGAGCTTCCTCGAAGTCGCCTACCTGCTGATCAACGGCGAGTTGCCGAATGCTCAGCAATTCGGCGCGTTCGAGGACGAAGTGACGCATCACACGATGATGCACGAGTCGCTGAAGAACTTCCTGCACGGCTTCCACTACGACGCACATCCGATGGCGATGCTGTGCGGTTCGATCGCCTCGCTGTCGGCGTTCTACCACGACACCCTGGACATTTCCGATCCGGAACAGCGCCGCCTGGCCGCGATCCGCCTGATCGCGAAGATGCCGACGATTGCCGCCGCCGCCTACCGCTATTCGATCGGCTGGCCGGTGCGCTATCCGCGCAACAACCTCGAATATTGCACGCGCTTTCTGCACATGATGTTTGAAGTGCCGAGCGAGCCGCTCGCACTGAACCCGGTCGTGGCCAAGGCGCTGGACCTGTTGTTCATTCTGCACGCCGACCACGAGCAGAACGCAAGCACCTCGACCGTGCGCCTGGTCGGTTCTACCGGCGCCAATCCCTACGCCTGCGTCGCTGCCGGCATCGCCGCGCTGTGGGGCCCGGCCCACGGCGGCGCCAACGAGGCGGTGCTCAAGATGCTCGCCGAGATCGGTGATGCGAAAAATGTCGGCGCGGCGGTGGCCAAGGCCAAGGACAAGAACTCCGGCTTCCGCCTCATGGGCTTCGGTCATCGCGTGTACAAGAATTTCGACCCGCGGGCGACGATCATCCGCGAGATGACGCACAAGGTCCTCGGCGAGCTCGGCGTGAACGACCCGCTGCTCGACGTCGCGCTGGAACTCGAACAGGCCGCGCTCAAGGATCCGTACTTCGTCGAGCGCAAGCTGTATCCGAACGTCGATTTCTATTCCGGGCTCATCTACAAGGCGCTGAAGATTCCGACCGAGATGTTCACCGTGATGTTTGCGATCGCGCGTACCGCCGGCTGGGTCGCGCATTGGCTGGAGCAACACCAGGACAAGGACACCAAGATCGGCCGCCCGCGCCAGATCTACACCGGCGCGACGACGCGCGATTACGCGTCGATCACGAAGCGCTGAGCAGGGCTTCGACGGCAGCGAGTCCGGCGCGCGGCATCGGGCGTTCGCCGCTGCGGTCCAGCGGCGCCTGGCGGATCGCATCGCGTGGCAGCACGGTCAGTTCGAAGTCGACGCCCGACTGGTTCATTCTCAGCACCGGGAAATCGGCTGAGCGTTCCGCGTCCAGTCGCAAATGTCGGGTATCTTCCTCGAAAATAATGTTATCGTCGTTCAACATCACAAGAACGGATTCCGGTGTGTCGCAGAATAGATGCAGGCACACCGATGAATGCGTGTCGGCAGTGCCATCCAGTACGGCGCCGACGAGGCGCGGCTCGAAGCGCGCGAAATAGCGCATGGCCTCGCAGGCCGCCTCGCGCAATACGCGCAATTGCGTTGGCTGATCGTCGCCGTGGAAAAGACGCTGGTGTTCGCGCAGCGCTTGCTCGATCTCGCTGTTCTTCGGCAAGCTCGATTCATCGAGTGCATGCAGGCTTTCGGCAGCCTTGCGCTTGGCGAGCTGATAGTCGCGGATGCCGTGTTCACTGATCAGGCGCGCGGCTTCCAGGGCGACGCGGCGGCGCATATTCGATGTTTTCATCGGCGCGGTCTCATTCTTCCGCCCCCTTGAGTCAAGGGGGCGAACCCCGAGCAACGCGAAGGTTCGGGGGTTGTGGCTCAGAAGATCCCGTAGGCGTCCTGCTGGACCTTCTTTTCCTCTTCCGTGGCGTTGTTCGGTCCGGCGGCGAGGCGGGCGACGTCCTCGACCTTGAAGACTTCGAGCATGCTGTTCGGATCGCCGGCCGGGGCGAGCTGACCCGTGGCCTTGTCGATGCGCGCCGTGGTGATGCCCGGCGGCATTTCGAATGGCTGCTCGGGAACGCCCTTGAGCGCCGTGCGCATGAACTCGATCCACATCGGCAGCGCCGCCTGCGCGCCGAACTCGCCGACGCCGTTGCTGCGGCCGAGCGAGGAAAAATCGTCGAACCCGACCCAAACGCTGGCAACGAGGTCGTCGTTGTAGCCGTTGAACCAGGCATCGCGGTGATCGTTGGTCGAGCCGGTCTTGCCGGCCAGGTCGTTGCGCTTGAGCACCATGGCATCGTGCCC
>DASTAL010000060.1:0-3573 GCA_035712685.1 Rudaea sp.
CACCGGTTCACCGGCCTTGCGCGCATAACCGAGCGCCTGCAGGCGCGGCAGGTAGGCGGCCTTGGCCACCTCGCGCAGGCGTGTCTTCTGCGCATCGGTCCGCGCTTCGTGGTGCCAGATCCATTCGAACGTGGACAAGGGCGCCAGCGCCACCTGCGTGGTCCTGGACGGCGCCAGCTTGCGCACGGCCGCGAGCACGTCGTGCGCATCGATGTCGCCGCGGCGGAAGGCGGCGTCGATGGCATCGGCATAGGCCAGCTTCTCGGTGTCGGTGAGCTGGTCAAGCGCGCCGTTGAGCCTGGCCAGGTCCTGCGCGGCCATGCTGAAGCGGTAGTAGCCGCGCGCACCGGCGTTGGGCATATACCACGCCGGGCACGTCGTGTCGGGCAGCGTCATGCCGCCGGTCGCGCCATCGAACAGTTCGCAGCGTGTGCCGGCCGGCGTGCGCACGCACACCGGCACGCCCCAGGTACGTTGCGTGCTGCCGGTGGAGCCGAGCGGCAGATAGCGGCTTTGCGCCAGTTTCAGCACCGGCTGCTTGCCGCTGCAATCGAGCTGCGTCGTCACCATCGGAACGCCGGACTGGTCGAGGAAGCTGCCGAACGCCTGCTTGAATTTCACGCCCTTGTCGGCGGCCTTGGCGATGGCGTCGATCAGGTCGTCCGCGCTCGCGTTGCCGAAGCGATGATCCTTGATGTAGGCGCGCATGCCGGCGCGGAATGTGTCTTCGCCGACAAAGGCCTCGAACATGCCCAGCACCGCGGCACCCTTGCGGTAGGTGATGTTGTCGAAGGCAGTCTGGATGTCGCCATTGCCGGTGATCGGCTGGCGGATCTTGCGCGCGCTCACCAGGGAGTCGTTCGCCATCGCGCCCTCGGCGCCGTCGACGCGTTGCAGGTCGGCGCGGTACTCCGGATGCACCTTTTCGGTGACCTTCTGCTGCATCCAGGTGGCGAACGCCTCGTTCAACCACAGGTCGTTCCACCAGGTCATGGTGACGGTGTCGCCGGTCCACTGGTGCGCGAGTTCGTGCGCGGTGACGTCGAAGGAGCCTTGCACGTAGCGCTGGGCGGAATCCGGATCGAGCAGCAGCAGCCAGTCGCGGAACGTCACCAGGCCGGCGTTTTCCATTGCGCCGGCGCTGAAGTCCGGCACCGCCGCGAGATCGAGCTTGTCGAAGGGATAGCCGAAGCCGTAGTAATCCTCCAGCGTGCGGATGATCACCGGCGTCTCGCCGAGGACGTGCGCCATGCGGTGCGCCTGCCCCGCGGCGGCGATGCCGCGCAGCGGCAGCGGCTGCTTGCGCCACGGGCTCGGCGCAATGTCCGCGGCGACATTGATGTCCCACGGCCCGACCATGTAGGCGACGAGGTAGGTCGGCAGCGGTTGCGTCGTGGCGAACGTCACCGTCTTCCAGCCCTTGTCCGCCTTGGCGGATTTCACCTGGGCGGTGTTGGCGACGGCGACGTCGTGCTCGGGCAGGGTGATGCGCAGGTCGAACGGAGTCTTGAAATCCGGCTCGTCGAAACCCGGAAACGCATAACGCGCGCTGATCGGCTCCATCTGCGTCATCACGTAGGGATTGCCGGCGTGCTCGACCTTGTACAGTCCCTCCAGATGGCCGTTGTAGGGCGCCGTGTAGACGAAGTCCAGGGTCAATTCCTGCGCTCCAATTTCGCGCCCAAAATCCACGCGCACCACGCCGGCCTGCGGTGCGGCATCGACGAATTTCGCCGGGTGCGCCTTGCCCTTCGCGTCGACGACCGTGACTTTCTCGACCTTCAGGTCCTTGCCGTGCAGCCAGACATGATCGGATGGCTGCTTGAGCCGCAGCTTGATCGCCACCTTGCCGCTGAAGTCCTTTTGCGCCGGATCGATGCGCAGGTCGAGCGCGTAGGATTCGGGCACGGCCCAGCGCGGCAGGGTTTCCAGCGGCGGCTGTTCGCCCGTGGCGGCGAATACGGATGCACAGGCCAGCGCGAGGCTCGCGCCGAGTAATGGGCGCATGAAGGATGGCAAGAGGAATCTCCGTTGATGGGCAGGCAGGTAACCACGAACCGGCAAGGACATCATGCCGGGGAGCCCGCGGCACGTGCCGAAAGACATGATCTGCGAAACCCCGCGGCGACGAGCAGCAATCCAGCCTTTCGTCAACCGGCCTGGGGCAGGAAGGAAATGTCGACCTCGTAGCGCTTCGGGTTGTCCATGTCCACGAGCACGTCGAGCGATTCGCGCTTGACGAACGGCGCCGGATCGAACCAGATCCGCGCGCTGTGGAAAATGTATACCTTTTGCGTCACCGGATGCTGCCACTGGCACTTGAGCCGGTAGGAATCGCGACCATTCACCTGCATGTTGCCCGATTCCACGCCTTCGTACCTGGCCTGCACGCGCAGTCCGTTCGTGGCCAGCCAACGGTTGGTCTTGCCGGTGCGCAGGGCCGCGCCGATCATGCCACCGCCGATCGCCGCGAAAACCAGGCCGATGCCGCCGAGAATCAGGATGACCAGCCAGTTTTCGGTGAAGCTGTCGATGCGGCCGGCTTCGGGATTTTCCGGCGGGTACAGCACGATCACGTGCTCGCCGCGGCTGAAGGCGGGTGGATTCGTGCCCGAGCCGCTGATGTGGATGACGCGACCGCTGGCCTCGAATTCAACGGTCGGTGCATAGGTTCCGCCGCCCTTGGAACTGCTGTGGAAGACGAGATCGGTGACCGTGCCGTCCGCGCGCTGGGCGTGTGCTGTGAAGTTCACGTGATTGCGCCAGAGCATGCCGGCGCCGGTGAGCAGGCCCAGCCCGATGGTGAGAAAAAGTATACTGAACCAGCGCATGGCCGCCTCCCCGCGGTCGGATGGTGCGGCAAGCATGCGGGTTTTGCATGTACCGTGCAAACGCGTGTCGACCTGACATGTGTCATCCGCGAATCGTGACCACCGGCCCTGTTGCAGCGCAGCGTCGGCTGCGAGTCTATGGCACACTTGCCAGCCGATTCGCAGACTTACATGGGCGTCATGGATCAATCCGACTTGTTGAAGGAATTGCGCATCGATTCGCGCCATCGCGAAGATGCGGGTGGCGCGGTGCGCTGGCCATGGATCGCGGGCGCCATCGTCCTCGCCATCGCGCTGCTCGGCGGCGGCGCCTGGTTCTTCTTCGGCGGCAAGACGTTCGAGGTGCAGGCGGCGACGGCGACCGCGCCCGCGGCAAACGGTGGCGATACCGCCGTGTTGCAGGCGACGGGCTATGTCACGGCGCGGCGCGAAGCCACCGTGTCGGCACAGATCACCGGCACCCTGACGCAAGTGCTGATCGAGGAAGGCGAACACGTTGAGAAAGATCAGGTGCTGGCGACGCTCGATGACACTGCGCAGAAGGCGTATCTCGCGCAGGCGCAGGCGCAAGTCAGCGCGGCACAGGCGACTCTGCTCCAATACCAGGCGCAGTTGGCGCAGGCGCAGCGCGATCTCAAGCGCGCACAGGACCTGATCGGCCGCCATCTGGTTTCGCAGCAGTCGCTGGAAGACGCACAGACGCAGGTGCAGAGCCTTGGCGCCCAGCTCGACGCGCAACGCA